>DASYBN010000110.1:0-4571 GCA_036500785.1 Acidobacteriaceae bacterium | reverse complement strand
GGATGAACTCGAGATTCGGACCTTCGTCGAGCAATCGTTGACGGGGGCGGGCTACGAAGTCCATACGGCAGAAGACGCAAATGCTGCAGCTCTCCTCGCGGCGAAGCACGTGTATCACGGCATGATTGTCGATCTTGGGCTCCCCGATCAGGATGGAATTGACCTCATCCTCCAGTTGCGGAAGTCGGGTGTGACCGCTCCTGTACTCATTCTTTCGGCAAGGCGGTCGGTAGACGACCGCGTCAAGGGCTTGGAACTCGGAGGGGACGATTACCTGACGAAACCCTTCGCTGTGGCGGAGTTGCTCGCCAGGATGCGCAACCTGCTTCGGCGACACTCCACCCAGACGGACGAGACGACACGGCTGCGCGTACGCGATCTGGAACTGGACATGCTCAAGAGAAGAGCCACTCGGGGCGACCAGGTCCTTGACCTTACTCCGCAGGAGTTCGTCTTACTGGAGTACCTCTGCCGTCATGCCGGCAGAGTTGTGACTCGCTCCATGCTTGTGACGGAGGTTTGGGGAATGCGCATCCAGCCCGACACGAATGTGGTCGATGTTCATATTTATCGTCTCCGCGGCAAGATTGACACCGAAGGGCGCGAGCCGCTGATCAAGACGTTGCGAGGCGTCGGATATGTCCTCAAAGGCAATTAATCCAATCATGTGCAGCGCCGCGTGGCGCATCTCGCTCTGGGCGAGCCTGGCGTTTGCGATCGGAACGATGCTGGTGTTCCTGATGCTTCACCAGTTTGTTGCAGCCGACATCCAGCGTCGAACCGATGCATGGCTTTCGGGCGAAGTCGGCGTACTCGCTGACGTGGCAGAACGAACTCCCAAAGACCGCCTGTACAGCCGCGTTGTAGGCGAGGTGGCAGAACTAGCCAGTCGTGAGGTTCCAAACCGTCAGCGATCAGGCGGCAACGAAAACGCTGCGGTCTTTTTTCTTCAAGCGGGAGACAGCGGCCCGGCCAAACTTTGGGTCGGCTCAGGAGATGGGGCCGCAAACCTCGCTGCTATCCGCTCGACTCGAGTGCCACAGGGAGCGCCCATCGATGTGCGGGTCCAGGGTTTCCGCGTCCCATTTCGAGTTGCCTCTGTTCGCATCGGCGACGGCAGCAACATCTATCTCGGACTATCCGAACGTGACGAACTTCATGTCTTGAGAAATCTTCGTGTACGGTTTCTCACTCTTTGTATTGCCATGGTCTTGCTCGGCTTCGTAATCGTCTTTTACGCAACGCGGAAGATGCTGGGCCGCGTCAGCGAAATTACAGAAGCAGCGTCGCTCATTGGCCGATCCGATCTGAGTAGCCGGGTTCCCGACACGAATGGAAAGGACGAGATCGGCCATCTGGCACGCACCCTGAATCACATGCTCGACAGGATCGAGAGCACCGTTCAGCAACTACACACCATTACAGAGTCACTCGCTCACGACTTGAGAAGTCCGATCACTGCCATCCGTGGCAAGCTGGAAACTGCTTTGGCCAGCGATGTCGGTGTTGACCACACCGACTCGATCGTTTCCGCAATCGACGAACTCGATCGTTTGACGGATTTCCTGAACACCTCGCTCGACGTAGCAGAGGCAAAAGCGGACGCGCTCCGGCTCTCGCGGACCGAGGTGGACCTGGACGTACTTGTGAGAGGCATGGTCGACCTCTACGAGCCTTCCATGAGTGACAAGGGGCTCGCCGTTCAACTTCGGAGCGCGGGTTCAGTAAGAGTATGGGCCGACCCAGCTCTCCTCCACCGCGTCATTGCTAACTTGCTCGACAACGAACTCAAACACCTGCCCGCTTCATGCATGGTCTACGTCTCGCTTGGAGCAGACGATCATATGGCCACGCTCACTGTGGAAGACAACGGCCCCGGTTTCGATCCGGAGATTGGTCGTCACCTGTTCGAACGAAGAGTTAAAGGGCGCACATCGAGGGGCAATGGACTTGGACTAGCCTTCGTTGAGGCAGTTGTCCGTGTTCACGGAGGCCACGTCACTGCCGTAAATCGTCAGGAAGGCGGGGCTCAAATTACAGTTACGTTTCCCCTGTGCGAGGCTCAGACGCAAGAGCAACCTCACGCCGTTGCTCTCGTGAATGGATAAGCGGTTAGGCGCGGTTCAAACGACGGCGAACCCACGCAAGTTCAGAGAAGTGCGCTGTTGGTTGCCCCCCAGGGATTCGAACCCCGATTGATCGGTTCAGAGCCGACTGTCCTACCATTGAACGAGGGGGCAATACAGAAATTTTATGGCAGCCGCAGGCTCGGCGGGAGCCACAATCAGCCGCCTGTTTGAGTTTACGGGCGCAGCGCCATTGGGTCAACTGAGCCGCCGAACCGCCACCACCGTGTACGAGGAGATCTGATGAACGGTCGCACGTCCCGGAAACTCGCCGAAGCGCTGTCTTCCAACTGGCAGGCTGAGATGCGCGGCTATTACACCTATAACGCGCTGGCTGACCGAGACTCCGATCCTCATCGCAAGACGGTGCTCCGCGGGCTCGCCTCCGCCGAAAAACATCACGCGGATCTCTGGGCAAGCCGCATGAACGCGCTGGGCATTCCCGTCCCGCAGTACAACGGTCCCGAAGCCGGCGACGCCGACTCGCTCGCCGCACGCATCGGTGGCGACGAGCTCGAGCTCCGCAGGTTGGAGCTCGATGAGAGCCGCGACATCGCGCGATACGGCAGACAGGTGCGCGAGTTCGGCGACCCGGAGACCGTCGCCATTCTTGAGGAAGTGATCTCCGACGAGAAGGACCACTACCGCGCGCTCGGCCATCTCATTCGTCATCGCCGCCCCGGGCCGCAGCTCACAACCGAAGAAGCACAGCGCGCTTTGGATGAGTTAGTCGCCGCACGCGATGCCGGACAGCCGCGAGCCGGAAGCTGGATCGGAGACGCTATCTACGGCGTGAACGACGGCCTCGGAGCCATCTTCGGCATCGTCTCCGGCGTCTCCGGCGCAACCGTCGGCAACAGCCACTTCGTTCTCATCGCCGGACTCGCCGGAATGATTGCAAGCGCGCTTTCCATGGGCTCCGGTGCATACCTCGCAGCGAAGAGCGAACGCGAAATCTACGAAGCGGAATACGCGCGCGAGCAGGAAGCTGTCTCGCTGAACGAAGCGGAAGCCCGTGAGCTGCTCACGCTCAGCTATCAGGTGCGTGGGCTCAATCGCGAAGACGCCGAGCGCTTCGTCGAGCACATCGCAAGCGACAGGAAAAGACTCGTCGATGCACTCGCGCGCGAACGGCTCAACACGACAGCGGAAGGACTCAGCAAGCCGTGGGTCTCCGCCGTCTCCGGCGCGCTCTCCACCGCAGTCGGTGCGTTCATTCCCATCGTCCCCTTCTTCTTTACCTCCGGATACGAAGCCGTGATCATCGCCGGCATCGTCTCACTCGCCGCACACTTCGCCGTCGGCGCTGCCAAATCGCTCATCACCATTCGCTCCTGGTGGAGCAGCGGCCTGGAGATGACAGCCATCGGCGCTGTCGAAGGCGCCGTCACCTACGCCATCGGCATCGGCCTGGGACACATCGGAGGCGGCGGACCATCCTAGCCGCGACTACTCCTCGCGCAGCACCTCGAGCGGCTTCTGCCCCAGCACGCGATGGCTCGCGAGCCATCCTGCAGCTACAGTCAGTGCTGCGGTGAGCAGCAGCGCCGCAAAGTTCCACACGAGATTGAGGTGGTAATCGAAGCGGAAGACCCGCAGCAGCAGCACGCGTGCGAGTGCATTCGCGAACACCAGCCCGATGACCCCGGCAATCAATCCCAGCACAGCGAACTCGATCGAGAAGATCGTCGCAATCCGCGGCCGCGTCGCCCCCAGCGTCTTCAGGACGACCACCTCGCGAATCCGGCGATAGCGCGTGCCCGCAATCGCACTCGCTAAAATCACAATCCCTGCAAAGGTGCTGAAGCCCGCAAGAAACTGAATCACGTAACTGATCTGCAGCAGAACCTGGCGCACGGTCTCGACCGTCGCCGCAACATCGATCACAGTGATCGTCGGATAGTGCTGATAAAGAATGCGGCGCAACTGCCCTGTCGCTGCCGGATCGCAATGCAGCCCGCCATACCAGGTGACAGGGAGCCCGCGCAGCACGGGCTCCGGCACGATGAACTCCGCGCGCGAAAACGCATGCTGGCTATCGGCTTCATAAAGCGCGCTCACCGTTGCGGTGATGGGTTCGTCCTGTGGAGTAAACGTCACGCGGTCGCCGACGTGTACGTTAAGCCGCTCGGCCTGATGGCGCTCGATCGCAATCACCGGATGGGCCGCTGCGTCTGCGCTCTGCTGTGCTGTCCACCACTTCCCCGCCACGATTTTGTCGCCCGGCGGCGGTGCGTCCGACGACGGCGGCCACGTCAGTTGCACCGACCGCAGCGCGCGCTCCGGCATTCGCCGCAGGTGCAGCTGCGCCACCGGAGTTCCATTGATCGCGCTGAACCCCGCAGAAACAACGGGCGCAATCTCCGGCTCGCCCTGCACCCCGTGCTGCGAGGACAGCAGCGCGCGCACACCGGCGACCTCATCGCTCGAGATATCGATAAGAAA
>DASYBN010000109.1:0-1965 GCA_036500785.1 Acidobacteriaceae bacterium | reverse complement strand
GTGCACTCCGGCTCGGACAAGTTTTCGATCTACGCGCCGATCCATGCGGCGATGACGAAGTTTGACGCGGGCGTGCACCTGAAGACGGCGGGCACCACCTGGCTCGAGGAGTTGATAGGGCTGGCGGAGGCGGGTGGCACCGGACTTCAGCTCGCCAAGGAGGTCTATCGCGAGGCCTACGCGCATGCCGATGAGCTGTGCGCGCCTTACGCGACTGTGATCGACATCGATCGCGCGAAGCTGCCCACTCCGGACGAGGTGGACAGGTGGACGAGCGAGCAGTACACCTCCGCGTTGCGGCACGATCAGAGCAACCCGGCCTATAACCCGAGCTTGCGGCAGCTGCTGCACGTCGGTTTCAAGGTCGCGGCGAAGATGGGCGAGCGCTACACCAGCGAACTCGACCAGCACGAACAGGTGATCGCGCGCAACGTGACGACGAACCTGTGGGACAGGCACATCCGGCCTGTGTTTCTGGGTTCCTAGCGGGTGCGGCTGAGCGCCGCGCGGATGATAGAGTTCTGGGGAGCAGAGCGTCTGCGGGGAGATGTGCGGGAATGATCGTGGTGTTGATGGGAGTGAGCGGGTCCGGCAAGACGACCATCGGCACACTGCTCGCGAAGCGTACGGGCGCGATCTTCGCGGATGCGGATGATTATCATTCGGCGGCGAACAAAGAGAAGATGCATGCCGGAATTCCGCTGACCGATGAGGACCGGCAGCCGTGGCTCGAGACGCTGAACGGCTTACTCAAGAAGTGGTACCAGAGCGGCCAGGGTGTGGTGCTGGCATGCTCGGCGCTCAAGCAGAGTTACCGCGAGACATTGGCGAGCGGTATTCCGCCCAATGCGATCACGTTTGTGTGGCTCGATCTAGACAAGGAACTGCTCAGCGAGCGGCTTGCGCAGCGGCAGGATCACTACATGAACCCGAAGCTGCTTGATAGCCAGATTGCGACGCTCGAGCCTCCTAAGGACGCGGTGCACATCATGAACGATCGCGCGCCGGAGCAGGTGGTCGACGAGATTCTGCAGCAGATTCCGTTTGGCAACGACAAAGGACAGCAGCAGGCGAAGAGTTAAGGAGTGGACATGGCGGGTTTGTTCGATCTGACCGGGAAGACAGCGGTTGTTGTCGGTGGCACCTCAGGCATCGGGCTGGCGATCGCGCTGGGGCTGGCCGACGCCGGCGCGGATGTCGTGGCGAGCTCGCGACGCAGCGAACAGGTGGATGAGGCGGCAAAGCAGATTGAATCGCGTGGACGCCGCAGTCTGCGCATTGCCTCTGACGTGGCCGATCGCGGCAGCCTCGAAGCGCTGTGCGATGCGACGATCGGGGCGTTTAGCAAGGTGGACATCCTGATCAATTCGGCGGGCAGGATCAAGCGCGCGCCGACGGTGGACTTCCCGGAGGACGAGTGGAACTCAATAATGGACACGAACGTCACGGGAACGCTGCGCGCCTGCCAGATCTTCGGCAGGAAGATGCTGGAACGCGGCTACGGACGGATCGTGAACATTGCATCGCTGAACACCTTTGTCTCACTGAAAGAGGTGACGGCGTATGCGTGCTCGAAGGCTGCGGTCGGTGCTCTCACGCGGTCGCTGGCGGTGGAGTGGTCGGCGCAGGGCGTGACGGTGAACGCGATTGCACCGGGGGTCTTTCGCACCGCACTGAATGCGGATCTGCTGGACAAGAGCGAACGCGGCAAGGAACTGCGCATGCGCACGCCGATGAACCGCTTTGGTAGGACGGAAGAGCTGGTTGGCGCTGCGGTCTATCTTGCATCGGACGCGGCGTCCTTCGTGACGGGTGAGATTCTGGTGGTCGACGGTGGCTTCCTGGCGAGCGGAGTGAACCAGTAGGTGAGAGCGTTGATCTCCCTGTCTAAATCGTTTTTGGAACGCGATTGCCTGCCAGTCTGGCGCCCGGAGTGCTAGACTGGCGGGCGCATCTGCATTAAGG
>DASYBN010000108.1:0-7103 GCA_036500785.1 Acidobacteriaceae bacterium | reverse complement strand
CGCTTTGCGATGATCGTGCCGTGGGGATTGGCGTTTCTGCTGCTTCTATTAAGCCTTGTATTCCGCTCAATGGGCTCCTTTTCCACCACCTCCGAGGGCGAAGGTTCGGTGAAAGCCGGCGTATAAAGGGAGGAGACTCCGCACGCCAGGACCCGACTGATGTTCGCCGCCCATACCGAGACCCGTCTGCTGGATGCAATCGACCAAGGGAACATGGTCGTGCTGCCGAACCGCGGGGCCGCGCGAGCACTTCGCCAGACCTACGACGAGCGCCAGCGCAAAGCGGGGCTTCGCGCATGGGAGCCGGCGAAGGCATTGGCCTGGAGGGACTGGACGCGGTCGCTCTGGTCTGATCTCGCGGCGGATGGCGCGGAGCTGCGGCTGCTGCTGAATCGAGCCCAGGAACATAGCCTGTGGCGGGAGGTTATTGAAGCCCATACGGCAGGACGGACGCTAAGCTCGCCGGACGCGCTCGCGGGACTTGCGGCTTCGGCGTGGGCCCTCGCGGCGGCGTATCGGGCCACAGACCGGATTCGTGCAACGGCAAACACCTTCGACAGCCGCAGCTTTGCGGCGTGGGCGGAGAGTTTCGCAAAGATTGCTGCGACGCAGCGCCTGCTTGCAACGGCGCAGGTCGAGGAGGCGCTGGCCGAACATGCGGCGAGCGGCACTCTGCGGCTGGACACTGTCGTGCTTCTAGCTGGATTCGACGAGCTGACTCCCGCGCAATCGGCTCTTGTGGACGAGCTGCGAGAACGCCGCGCAGAGATCACGCATGCAGCGGTCGAGGTCGCGGAGTCTGCGAGCCGTTCCAAAGTAAGCTGCGTGGTTCAAACATCGCGCGACGAGCTTACGTTTGGGGCGCGATGGATTCGCTCGTTGTTTGAGGAGGCCGATCCCGAATCGCGTACCCTGCGGGTCGCCGTGCTGTTGCCGGATCCGGAGGGTAGCCGCGCCGAGCTGGAGTCCGTCTTCCGCGAGGTGCTGGCGCCGGAGTTGCAGCCGGTTTCGGCCGATCTGTCGGCAGCTCCGTGGGAGTTTCCGGGTGGTGCATCGCTGGCGATGCAACCGATGATCGTCGACGCGCTTGCGCTGCTGCGCCTGGTTCAGGGCCCTGTTCCGGTTGAGCGCGTTGGCGCGCTGCTGCGGTCTCCGTTCCTCGGATTGAGCTCGGAGCATCTGGCGGCTGCCCGATTCGATGCGCATGTGCTGCGCCGTGGACCCTATCTGATTCCGGAGCTCGATCTCGAAGGCCTGGGCCGTGTGGTTCGCTCGCAATCGAGCGCGATGGGCTCCAACGCTTTTGTACCGGGCTGGCTGAAGCAGGTGAACGATTTGCGTCTCGCGCGACTCAGCAAGCCATCGCAGCGCAGCCACGGCGAGTGGAGCGAGCTCATTCGGGATATGTTGCGAGCGGCGAACTGGCCGGGAGATCGGACGCCAACACCGGCAGAGTTTGCAACCGCACGCGCGTGGGATACGACCTTGGATCTGCTGGCGACGCTCGATTTTCGCGGCGAGCGCGTGGCGTTCGCGGCAGCGTTGAAGGCGCTTGAAGAGCTTCTGCAGACGGCACGTGTGAATCCGCTGCCAGCCAATGCGCCGATCCAGGTGATGCGTCCTGAGGAGGCGGAAGGCTACACGTTCGACGCGGTGGTTCTACTGCATGCGACGGACGAAAGCTGGCCGGAACCGGCGCGACCGAACCCGCTCCTCGGCTGGCCGCTGCAGAAAGACTTGGGCCTTCCGGGTGCAGATCCTTCGCGGGATGCGGAACGCGCGAGAAAGCGGGCCGAGTCGCTCGTTCTTCGAACCGGGCAGATGCTCGTGCTGAGCGCGGCCGCAGATGAGCGCGGCGCTCTCCGGCCTTCTCCGCTGGTGCAGCAGTTGGGTATTGAAGCGGTCCCTGCGGAGGAGTTTCTGCCGCCGCTCCCAGAGGTTTCCCGGATCGAAGAGGAGGTTGCGCCGGATGATGTGGAACTGCCGCCGCTTCCCTCACCCGAGCTGCGCGGAGGCACGAGCGTTCTGCGGCTGCAGGCTGCCTGCGGGTTTCTGGCCTTTGCGGAGATGCGCTTGAATGCGGCCACTCCCGATATTTGCGAGCTTGGTCTCGACGCAGCGGAGCGCGGCAATCTAGTGCATCGTGCGCTCGAAACATTTTGGACTGGGACGCGATCGCAGGCGGAGCTGCGCGCGTTATCAAGCGAGGAACGAAAAAGGCGCGTCGATGATGCGGTCGAGAGTGCCTTCCGACGGCTCTCGCCTCCAACTTCCGGATGGGGGACGGCGTATGTTTCTGTGCAGCGGGAGCGGCTGCGCCGGCTGGTGCAACGCTGGCTGGACTTTGAGTTGCAGCGCGGTCCGTTCACGGTGCGGCAACGCGAGGAGCGTACGTCCATCCCTGTCGGACCATTGCAGCTGAGGGTGCAGCCGGACAGGATAGACGACGTCGAAGGCGGCGTGGTGCTGGTCGACTACAAGACCGGCCACCGCGCTCACCACTCCAACTGGCTCGGTGATCGTCCGGACGATCCGCAGCTTCCGCTGTATGCGCGCCTCACGAAGCCCGGCGAATTGCAGGCACTCCTCTTCGCTCGTATTCGGCCGGGAGCGGAGATGCGCTGGCTGGGCATGGCGGCGAACCAGAGCGTTCTGCCAAGGACGAAGCGGCAGCGGTTCTTCGATCTGGACCTTCGACGAGAGGAATGGGATTCGGTACTGACGAGGCTTGCAGAGGAGTTTGCAGCCGGACGGGCCGATGTAGATCCCAAGAACCTCGCCGTGACGTGCGAGGGGTGCGGGCAGCGGCTGCTCTGCCGGATCAATCCGGCGGCGTTTGCCGTGGAGCTGGACGATGAAGATGCAGAGGAGGAGATCTGATGTCGGAGCTTCTCCAGTTCCCTCCGCTGGACCCTGCGATTCCGCCGGAGGAAAAGCGTGATCTGCCGCCGGATCACGAAGAGCGTCGGCGTGCGCTGGACGTTCGAGTTTCGGCGATCGTGGAGGCGCCGGCGGGCTCCGGCAAGACGGGTCTCCTGCTGCAGCGGTACCTCAGGCTTCTTGCGCAGGGCCGCGTTGAAGAGCCTGAAGAAGTGCTCGCGATCACGTTCACTCGAAAAGCGACGGCGGAGCTTCGCGAGCGCGTTCTGGCGCAGTTGCGTGACGCCGCAGCCGGTGATGCGCTGACAAGTGAAGCGAGCAGCTTCGACCGCGAGACACGCGCGCTCGCTGAAGCCGCCTTGGCCGCGGACGCGCGCTGCGGCTGGCGTTTGCTCGAGCAACCGCATCGACTGCGCATCCGAACGATCGATGCGCTCTGCGCCGAGATTGCGCGCACGCTTCCGTTGCTCTCCGGCTCTGGAATCAGCCAGCCGGTCGAGTCGGCGGAGTCGCTGCATCGCGAGGCCGCGCGTCGCACGCTGCTGGAGCTGGGGGGGCCGGACCCTGAGCTGAACGATGCGCTCCAGACCGTGCTGCTGCATCGCGATGGCAACCTCGCCGATTGCGAGGCGCTGCTCGCGCGGATGTTGGAACACCGTCAACAGTGGGGTGAACTCGTGCCGCTGGATGCGGACTCGCTGGGCGAAGACCATCTGGACAGCGTGGTGCGGCCGCGTCTTGAGCGCACGCTGAGAACGATCGTGAGTGCGGGACTGGCTCGCGCTCTGCGGGCAATGCCTGCTGCTGAGCTCACGGACTTGAGCGAGCTCGCCGCGCGACTGGCGCACGAGCCTTCATCCGAGCTCATGGACGCGTCGCCGATCTCGATCTGCACCGACCGGCGCAATCCACCTGAAGACCGCCCCGAAGACCTCGAACATTGGACGGCTCTGTTGCATCTGCTGTTGACGAAGGAGGGAGGATGGCGGAAATCCTTCGCACCCTCGGTCCTAAGATTCGACATAGCGTACGAAGATCGAAATCTGCTTAAAGATCTGATCGAGCGCATGCAGACAGACGAACTCGCGGAGACTCTGAAGGCGATTCGCAGCCTGCCCCCGGCTTGTTTTCCGGAGGAACAGTGGCGCGTCGCGAAGGCACTCTTCCGATTGCTGCGGCGCGCGCTTGCTCATCTGAAGGTCCTGTTTGCAGAGACGGGGAGCTGCGACTTTTCCGAGCTGGCACTTGCGGCCTGCGACGCCTTGGGGGCGGAGGATGGAGCCGCAGACCTTAGCCGCTCGCCGGGTGCGCGCCTGACACATCTGCTCGTCGACGAGATGCAGGATACGTCGTCGTCGCAGTACATGCTGCTTGAACGGTTGACCCGGTCCTGGGATGGTCATTCGCAAACGGTCTTTCTGGTCGGGGATCCCAAGCAGTCGATTTATCTCTTTCGGCAGGCGCGCGTGGAGCGTTTTCTTCGCACCGTCGCGCAACGCCGGCTGGGTGACGTTCCGTTGCAGCCTTTGCGGCTCACCGCCAACTTCCGCTCCCAGGCCGGTCTGGTCGAGGGATTCAATGAAACTTTTGGACTGCTGTTTCCGCTGAACGCTGTCGCGACGCAGGCGCTCGGCGAAGAGCTCGAGGTGCCGTTCGTGCACGCGGATCCGATTCGATCGTCTTCATCGTATGGGCAGGCGATCGTATGGCATACCGAGGTTTTGGGCGAGTCCGCTGGCACGCGGCTTGCGGGCGCAACGCCCCGTGAACTTCGCACCGCGCGGGTGGAGCGCGAGGCTCGACAGATCCGGCGAGTCATCGAAGATTGGCGTGCACGCCCGCTGCCTGCCGGCCGCACCCAACCGTGGAGCATTGCTGTACTGGCTCGCGCGCGCAAGCACCTGATGCCGATCACAGCCGAGCTGGCTCGTGATCGCGGCAATGGGCCGATCCCGTTTCGTGCAATTGATATCGACACACTTGATGAACGGCCCGAGGTGCTTGATGCTCTTGCGCTCACGCGTGCGCTGCTTCATGCTGCCGATCGAGTCGCGTGGCTCGCAATATTGCGGGCGCCGTGGTGCGGTTTGTCGCTGGCTGACCTCTTGCGCCTGACCGACGAAGGTCCCGACGCAGACCGGGGTGCGACCGTGGCAGAGCTTGTCAGCTGCCGTTCTTCACTACTGAGCGAGACTGGACAGCGCCTGCTCGCACGAGCCTGGCAGACGCTCGAGCTCGCGGCGGCTGACGTTGGCCGGACCTCGTTCGCCACACACGTTGAACGCACATGGCTTTCGCTGGGCGGCGATGCTGCACTGGCTCCAGAGGCAGTGGCGAACGTGCGGCGGTACTTTGAGCAGCTGCGCGAGCTGGAGCGCGATGGCGCAATCGATACGCCGGCGCTGAACGCGCGTCTCTCCAGGCTGTACGCAGAGACCGCGCCGAACGAAACCGCAGTGCAGCTGCTGACGATCCACAACAGCAAGGGACTGGAGTTCGATCTTGTCTTGATTCCCGGGCTTGAACGCCTTGCCAACCGCAGCCGCTCCGAGATGCTGAACTGGCTGGAGCTGGACCCGGACGACGGCGACGCGGCCCACATTCTGCTGGCTCCGATTGCATCGCGCGGAGAACAGAGCGACCGGCTGAACCAGTGGATGTCACGCGTTAGGCACTCACGCGAGCATGCGGAACTTCGCCGCCTGCTGTACGTCGCCTGCACAAGAGCGCGTGAGGCGCTTCATCTTTTTGCAGCATGCGAGTCGCAGCAGCGGGGCGGCGTACGAACGCCCGTTGAAGGAACTCTTCTCCGGGCGGCATGGCCGGTGGCGGCGACCCGGTTCGACTCCGCGACGCCTGTCGTCGACGAGCCTGAGAGCCCAATCTCTGTGGCCAGGCCCGGCAATTTGCTTCTGTTCTCTCCGGCCAAACAGCCGGATGACGGACTTGCCCTCGCCGCCGCGGCCGATGAGGATGCTTCCCTCGGGCGCATGCCTACGGTAAGGCGACTTCCGCTTGAGTTCGATCCGGTTTCCCGCTTCCGCTCGCAAGACAATGTCGTTCTGCCATACACGCCGGCTTCGGCGCTGCCCCGCGCACCGTCGTTCGAGCGGCCGGAAGGCTCGTTCGCGGTGCGAGCTTTTGGCAACGTCGTTCATCGCTTCCTGCAGCTTTTGAGCGCGAAGCTCGCTGCTCCAGGCGCGGACGCCGACACTCTGCTCGCGGAGCTTCCTTCGTGGGCGGATCGGGTCTCGGCGGGACTGCGGAATGAGGGCCTCAGTCCGTCATCTGCACAACGAGAGGCGACGAACGCGCTTTCGGCCTTGCGCAATGCGCTCGAGGACCCCGTCGGCCGATGGATTCTCTCTTCTCACCGCGCGGCTTCGAGCGAACACTCGATCTCCTCGTTGGGTTCCGGGGTGCTGCGTGCCGATCGGACGTTTATCGCCGGCGCACTGCCGCTCGAAGAGGCTGGCGAGCGCATCTGGATCGTCGACTTTAAGACGACCGAGCAGGGTTCGCGGTCATTCGAGCGCTTCGAGCAGGAAGAGCTTCTTAAGTACCGTGAGCAATTGGAGCGGTACGCAAGTGTCTTGCGCGACTTCGCGGCGGAGCCACTTCCGGTGGTCCTTGGTCTCTATTACCCTCGAATACCGCGTCTGCTGAGTTGGTCGGTCTGATTCCGGCTCGCGCGCGAACAGCGTTGCGTGGGGTACGTGCGGTGCTATTCTCAATGACACGGCAGCGGAGGAACACAGGCCTATATGTCAGATCCGAGACGCCTGGTGCTCTGCGTAGATGATGAGCGAGTGGGGCTTCACGTCCGGAAGCTTCTCCTGGAGCGCTCCGGATACCGCGTGCTGACGGCTAACGATGGCAAGTCCGGCCTTCTTCTATTTCAGCAGAATCCAGTCGACGCCGTTGTGCTGGATTATGCGATGCCGGGCATGCACGGCGGTGAGGTTGCCGCGCAGATGCGAGCTGCAAAGCCTGATGTTCCGATCCTTCTTCTCTCGGCTTACGTAGGACTCCCGTCAGATGTTACCGGGTTGGTAAACGTCTATATGACCAAAGGCGAGGGCGCTCCCGCTCTTTTGGAGAAACTCGACGGCCTTTTTTCGCATATTAACTCCTAGGTCTTGCGAAGATTAACTGTCGCGCCTGCGATTGCCTGAGTCTACATACTGAGGAATCTGACCTTGAAGTTTGCCGTGTGCGAGTGA
>DASYBN010000107.1:0-7745 GCA_036500785.1 Acidobacteriaceae bacterium | reverse complement strand
AAACGCATTATTCGCTGGCTTGTGCGCAGCGTTGTTGCGCTGTTTGCCGCGGCGCTGCTGATCTATCCGGCCGACTGGCTGGTGTGGGAGGCACAGAGGCTGTTCGGCGGCGGCATGGGCACCGTCGACGTGAGCCACGTCACCATCGCCGAGCTCAAAGGAAATAAAGAGGAGTACTACCCGGACGACACCGCGACCGTTGCGTGCAGCCGCTCGCTGTTTCCGCAGGGCGGCAACAGCGCCTGCTGGTGGCTGCGGCGCCATCCCCAGATCGTCGATCGCTACTAGAGCGATACATCCCAGAACCGTGTGCGGCTATCGCGGCGCTGATGCATATCCGTGCCGATTGAAGTCAAAGCGATACCGCGCGCCCAGCGTGATCGGTGTCGCCCACAGTGTGCCGGAAGGTGTCGCGGGTGTGTCCCAGTGCTGAAACTGTACGTCCGCAAGCGCGGAGATGTGCGGCGTCAAGCGGTACTCGGCGCCAACGCCGGGCGAGAACACAGTCGACGTGCTGCTCACAAACAGATAGTCGCCGCCAGGCGCCGGATAGCCGCCGTTCTGGTAATCAATCTCGCCACGTCCGAGGAGAAAATCGCCATACACGCGCAGGCTGGGCAGCAAGGGACGTTCAATGCGAATGCCGCCGAGCGCCGACTTTTGAGCATCGATTTCCCCGCCGTCAATCGGGTACGTTCCGCGGCCTTCGAGATACGGACGGAAACCGAAGTACGATCGAAGGCCGACGTCCACGCCGGCCGTGATGCCGAGGTTGCGCCCTCCGCTGAGGCCGGTGTAGGTTCCTGTGACGCCGCCAAAGGCCGAGAGCTCGATCAGCTTGCTTGCCGTCGGCTCGGCGTTCTGCGCGTGGGCGTTGACCGCGATCAGAGCAGCGGCAGCGACGACATTCAATGCGAGATTTCTAAGACGCAATCGTTCTCCTTACTTACCAAGATAAGACGGGGAAAGCCGGTGAAGGTGGTCAATTTGCCGCGCGAGAACGTCGGATTTCCCGATTTGAACTGCCTTGCGAGCACAAGAAAATCCGGTTCCCTTATACAGGGAACCGGACATATGCGAAACGCAACCCTCTGCTTACGATGCCCGCCGAAGGACGACAGGTTCGGCAGCCGCCGGAACCGTTCCGAGCAGCTCGTCGAACAGCGAGCGGTAGTAGACCATCGCCTGGCGCAGGTCTTCCGTGGACGCGCGGCCGCTGCTGTGGCGCACGAAAATATCACGCGCTGAGCGGTAGTTCTGCACGACGCCCGGATGATGAACAGAGATGTCCGCGGCGCGCTGGTCGAAGTCGGCCATCGGATAGCCGCGTGCTGTCATCAGCCGGTTGACGAGACGGTCGGCCTCACTGACGGCGAGCGACGGGTCGTCGACGAAACGGCGCTGCACCGCGGCCCATTCGTCCGCGTAGGTGGCGCGCTCGGTGGGAGGCAGCTCGCGAATCGTAAACTTCTCGACGCGGGCCTCGCGTTCGGCCAGTGCAGCTTCGGCTTTGCCTGCGTCTCCGCTCTGCTGCAACTCGCGCTCGTACTCCGGGCCGAAGTGCTGTTTAAGGTGCGCTGATCTTTGCCGGCGGCGGGCTACCAGGATCGCCGCAACAATGATGATGGCCAAAACTACGATGATGGCAACAATAACTTTGGGATCCATCGAACTTATCCCTCCAGCACATTTCGATGCAGGAAGAGACGCAGCGCGTGGCACGCACCGGGAGAGAAATGCGCTGGCAACGCGCAACTCATTGCTCAGACGGACGATGATTGAGAGCGGCAGGCACCCGCCTGCCGCCCAGGGCTATAGATTTCGAGTTCGGTTTCCGGTGATCAGTCGAACAATCAACGTAAGGATGACAGCTCCGATGACCGCAATGATGATCGTCATGATCAGGCCGTGCGGTCCGCCGAATCCGAGATGCTCGGCAAGAAATCCTCCGATGAGCGCACCCACGATTCCGACGATGATGTCCATCAGCGCGCCATAGCCGGAGCCCTTCATCAACTTGCCGGTAAGCCAACCTGCGATGAGCCCGATGATGATCCACGCAATAATTCCGTGCCCCATTACGAAACCCTCCGTCGTCCGTTTTTTGACTACCGCCCGAAGGCTATCAGAGTGCCGGCAAACCTGCACAGGCGAATCGCCAGATGAAGTTGAAGGCGATGACCGCCAAACCGCATCTCACTCACAAGGTGCGGACCGACGGTGACGGGCAAAGCTGGCCGCCCTTCGCATGAAAACCCCCATTGGAGTGGCTCTATGAACCAGACCGTTACAGATCCCCCGCTGACAACCGCTGACATCGCCAACTCTCCGCGTCCGCTGCAGATATCGAACGCAACCTCCGAACCCGCACGTGACCCGCAGTTCCCTGACCTGCGCCCGGAGAGCGCTGCACAACCGGGCGGAGCCGACAGCTCCGCAAATGCCGACGGCCACGGGCCGCTGTTTCCACAAGGCGAGCTTCAGGACTTGCGTTCGCGATGGGATCGCACGCAGAGCATGTTCGTCGACGAGCCACGCAAGGCCGTAGAAGAGGCCGACACCCTGGTAGCCAGCACGGTGAAGCGTCTCGCCGAGCTGTTCGCCGATGAACGCGCCAAGCTGGAGGAGCAATGGAGCCGCGGCGGCGACGCCTCTACCGAGGACCTTCGCCAGGCGCTGCGCCGCTACAGAGCATTCTTCGACCGCCTGCTGACGCTGCAATAAACTTCAGCAACTCTGTGCACCGAACACCTTCGGGGAGGGGTTAAACCCTCCCCGTTTCCCTTCTAGCTGCACCGTACGATTGCGCCGCTGTTTCTCGCAGCGATGCACGCGGATTTTTATGAGATCGGCGTATGCTGTCCGTTACCGGGCCACATCTCTCAACAGGAGAAAACAGCCATGGCAATGGTGAATGCAGTTCCTGCACGTGTGATCGGGCGCGACTCGGTCGGTTGGACGCTGGGGTTCGGCGTTCTGCTGATCGTTCTGGGATTGATTGCTCTCATGGCGCCGCTCGTGGCTGGCATCGCCGTGACCGCCATGTTTGCATGGCTGCTGATCCTCGGCGGCATCGTGCATCTCTTCCTGGCATGGCATGCGCGCGGAGCCGGCGCGCATCTCTGGGAGGCGCTCATCGGCATCGCCTACATCGTCATGGGCGGTTATCTCTTTTACCGCCCGCTGATCGGACTCGTTGCCCTGACAGCGTTCCTCGGGGCGTACCTGCTCATCAAAGGCATCTTCGAACTGATTATGTGGTTCAGGCTGCGCGGAGTCCCGGGCAGCGGATGGATGCTCTTCGATGCGGTCGTATCCCTGCTGCTTGCGGGCATGATCTGGCTGCATCTGCCCTACTCGGCGACGTGGGTGATCGGCACGCTGCTGGGCTTCGCCATCCTGTTCAGCGGGATCTCGCGCGTCGCGCTCGCATTGCAGGCCCGACGGCTCCATGCGGCGGCGGTGTAGCCGAGCCTCCGATCGGAGCCGCCGCCAGTGTCCTCGCGACGCGGCGCTACTCGGCGGACTCCTCCGCCGCGTGCAAATTGTCGCAGGGAACGCTAGGGATGCGCCTTAATCCAGCGATGGGCGGTCAGATCCATGAGGATCGAGGCGGCCAGCAGGGACAGCGAGATCGCGAGCGCACCGACAATCCAGGGCAGCTCGATGCGGCCCTTCAGAACGAGATAGTCGAGGATCCCGAACACGAGCACGAGCACGGCGGCCTCCGCAAAGAACGCGGAGCAGCGGCGCGAGACGATCGCGATCAGGTCGAGGTTGGCCGGCGCCGTGGGCCGGGACCCCGGCTGCGTGAGATGAATGGACTTGGCTGGATCAGGGACGACTGAGACGGTGCCCGTTGCGGGGCGAGCAAATTGATTGTGAAGCATAAAGCACCTTGGTTACTGCTCCTCCAGTCTCGCTCGCCACAACGCCAAACGCCTAATCAAAATTTTGTAAATCATTGATTATCAAGGCACTTATGAATAACTATACAGCCAGACTGCATAAATTCTCGGAAGTATCTGGCTGTCACCCGAGGGCGACCCGCGTCCATCTCCACCTGGCTCCGCATCGCCTGCTCCTCGTCTCCGTTTCTCGTCCGGCGCGTGGCCGTCTAGACTGACAGGGATGGCCTTTACCTCACTCTTCGGCAAGCGCGAGCGCCCATCGGAAGAACAGGCCCGCGAACCGGAAACGCAGGCACCCGAACCCGAGACGCAGCCCGCGGAGCAGACCGAAGCCTCCAGGCCGCGAAGCTTCTTCGACCGCATGCGCCAGGCGGTTACGCGCACGCGGCAAACGCTGTCGGACTCGATCTCCGGCGTAGTCGCCTTGACGCGCGAGATCGACGAGACTTCGCTCGACGAACTCGAGTTCGCGCTCCTCGCCTCCGACATCGGCGCACCCACCGCCAACGAAATCATCACCCGTCTGCGCGATCGAGCCCTGCGCCACGGTCTCGCCAACGGCGCCGAGTTAAAGGCCGCGCTCAAGGACGAGATTCGCCGCATTCTCGATTCCGTCAACACTCCAGTCCGCCACGCCAGCACACCGCCTGAGGTGATCCTCCTCGTCGGCGTGAATGGCACCGGCAAGACCACCACCTCCGGCAAGCTCGCCGCCCTCTATCGCCGTGAGGGCCGGTCTGTCCTGCTCTGCGCCGCCGACACCTTCCGTGCCGCGGCGATCGAGCAGCTCGAGGTCTGGGCCGACCGCTCCGGCGTCGCCCTCATCAAGACCAGGCAGGGTGGCGACCCCTCCGCCGCCCTCTTCGACGCCGCCACCGCCGCCAAAGCCCGCTCCACCGACATCCTGCTCGTCGATACCGCCGGCCGCCTGCACACCAAGTCCGACCTGATGAAGGAGCTGGACAAGATGCGCCGCACAGCCGAGCGCCAGGTGCCCGGCTCGCCGCACCAGACCCTGCTGGTCATCGACGCCACCACCGGCCAGAACGGCCTGCAGCAGGCGCGGCTCTTCACCGAGGCCGCCCACGTCACCGGCATCGTCCTCACCAAGCTCGACGGCACCGCGAAAGGCGGCATCGTCGTGGCCATCGCGCGCGAACTCGGCCTGCCCGTCCGCTACGTCGGCGTCGGCGAGAAGCTCGAGGACATCCTCCCGTTTGATTCGGCAAGCTTCGTCGATTCCCTGCTCGATTAGCCGTCCAAGCTCCACTCCGGAGCTAAATATGTTGCCCAGGCTACCTTCCTGGCGGAGCCACATTCTAAGAAGATGGTGCTGTTGAGCTCCGCCCTAAAGGCACGTTACAAAAATAATGCCGCCTCCGTTCGGTTTCCCACGCCGAAGAGTCATCTCGAAGTTGAGTGTCCCGGGCGATACTCGCAGCCGTACCTGCTGTTAACTAAGGAGGTTCCTGATGCATCAACTGATCGCAGCCTTCTTTGCCATGATCTTTTCGTTTTCCCACGGCTCGGCGATGCGCCACAACGACCTCGCCTCCATGAGTAACAATCATCCCTTCATCCAAGTCCCGGCGCCCACCCGCGAGGAGCTGGCGCGCGAGCAGTTCGAGACGACAACCAGCTATGCTGAGATGTCATGCGTCTCCTGCCGGGGGATGAACGTGGTCTACGACGCGCGCTAGAGCTCGCCAGCGACGCGGCTGCCTTCGCCTCGCCTAATCCGACCGTCGGCTGCGTTCTTCTGCGGCCTGAAACAGCGGCCACTCTCGGCGAGGGCGCACACTTCTACGACAACCTGGACCACGCGGAGATCGCCGCGCTGAAGCAGGCGCGCGCCGCCGGACACGACCTCCGCGGCGCAACGGCCTGCGTTACGCTCGAGCCCTGCGTGCATCACGGCCGCACCGGTCCCTGCTCCGACGCGCTCATCGCCGCCGGCATTACGCGCTGCGTCGTCGCCACGCTGGATCCCAATCCCCTGGTGCGGGGCAACGGCCTGGCACGGATGACGGCTGCCGGCATCGAGGTCCTCGTGCTTCCACACGAATCGGAGCTCGCCCACCAAGCCCGCCGCCTCAACGACGCCTTCGCGTTCGCCATTCAGCACGAGCGTCCCTTCGTCACCCTGAAAGCCGCGCTCTCTGTCGACGGCAAGCTGGCGCCCGCGCCGGCGGATCGCACCACCCGCGCTCCGTTCTGGCTAACGGGTCGCGCCGCGCGCGCCGATGTTCAGCGGCTTCGCCACGCATCCGACGCGATCCTCACTGGCATCGGCACAGTTCTCGCAGATGACCCCGAGCTCACCGATCGCACCGGCCTGCCGCGCCGTCGTCCGCTGCTGCGCGTTGTGCTTGATCCGCGTCTGCGCATTCCACTCGACTCAAAGCTCGTGCGCTCCGCGGCGGAGCACAGGCAGAAGGACCTGCTGATCTTCTGCGCGGAAGACGCCGACGAAGAGCGCGCTTCCGAGCTGCGCGAGCTCGCCGTTGAAGTGCATAGTCTCCCGCTCCGTCAGGGCCATCTCGATCTGCGCATCGCGCTCGACCACCTGCAGGTGCACCAAATCCGCAGCGTGCTCACCGAAGCCGGCTTTTCACTCAACGGCAGCCTGCTGCGCGACGAGTTGGCCGACAAACTCGTGCTCTACTACGCCGAACAGGAGCTTGGCGCGTCCGCACTGGGCTTCGCCGAGGGCACATCGCCGTACCTTGTACAGCAGCAGCTGCGCTCCGTGGAACGCACCACGTTCCCGCACGGCACGGCGGAAGACATCCGCATCAGCGGCTACCTGCACGATCCCTGGGCCGTAATCTGAACCCCTCACTCGCCGACTCGCTGACTTGCTGACTCGCTCCTTTGTTTTACCCTGTACCTATGTTCACTGGCCTCATCGAGACCACCGGAACCCTGCTCGCCGTCAAGCGCACCGACGGTGCCATGCGCCTTGTCGTCGCCGCACCGCAGCTCGCCGGGCGCTGGAAGATCGGCGACAGCATCGCCGTCAACGGCGTCTGCCTCACCGCGCTGGATATGGAAGACACCGACGAAGCGCACCCCGGCCGCTTTGCCGCCGACCTCGCGCAGGAGACGATCGACCGCACCAGCCTGGCGCAGCTCGAGCCGGGCGCGCTGCTCAACCTGGAGCTGCCCACGCCCGCAGGATCGCCGCTCGGCGGCCACGTCGTGCAGGGCCATGTGGATGGAACAGGCGAGCTCATCTCGCTCGTTCCACTGCGGCCCGACATCGACTCGACCGACTGGCGCATGACCATCGAGCTGCCGGCGAAGCTCGCCACACAAGTCATCCCGCAGGGCTCGATCACTATCGATGGCATCAGCCTCACGGTCGCGAAGATTCACGAGCCCGAGCCCGACGGCAACCTGCGCATCGAGCTCGCGATCATCCCGCACACCTACCGCAGCACGAACCTGCACGCAAAGATGGCCGGCGAGCCGGTAAACATCGAGACAGATGTGCTCTCGAAGTATGCGGCGCAGCAACTTGTGCCAACCGCCGCAGCGACCGCGCAGCCAGTGGTCGAAGAGCCTCGCGACACCGCACTACACGCGCCTGTGACGAACTGGCTGACGACCGAATACCTGCTCGAGAACGGCTACTAGCCGCACCGGCAGAGAGAAAGAACCGGATGAAACTGCAACTCCCCGAAGGAAACTTCAAGGCGTATCTGTTTGACTGCGACGGCACCATCGTCGACTCCATGCCGCTCCACTACATCGCCTGGAAGCGGGCGCTCGACGAGCACGGCTGCCCCTTCCCCGAAGACCAGTTCTACGCTCTCGGCGGGCTGCCCGTGG
>DASYBN010000106.1:0-2729 GCA_036500785.1 Acidobacteriaceae bacterium | reverse complement strand
CCAAGCCCACGCAGCACTCCGTCAAGGAAATGCTCTCCATCGGCATCCAGCCGGACATCCTGCTCTGCCGCGCCGACCGCGCCGTTCCGCGCGAGATGCGTACGAAGATCGCCGCCTTCTGCAACGTCGAAGAAGCCGCCGTCGTTGTCGCGCGCGATGTGCCGAGCATTTACGAGGTCCCGCTGAACTTCGCCCTTGAAGGTGTGGACGCGCTCGCGCTCAAATATTTGCGCCTCGAAGCGAAAGAAGCCGACATCGTGAAATGGAAGGATCTCGTTCACCGCGCCTACAACCCCGCGGACGAGGTCTCTATCGGTATCGTCGGCAAGTATGTCGAGTACGAGGACAGCTACAAATCGCTGAAGGAAGCGCTGGTGCACGGCGCGCTCGCCGAGAACCTGAAGCTGCGCGTCACCTGGATAGAAGCTGAAGGCCTTGAGGTCGAACATTACGAGTCGCAACTGGAAGGCTTCGACGGCATCCTCGTCCCCGGCGGCTTCGGCAAGCGCGGCATCGAAGGCATGCTCAACGCCATTCGCTACGCGCGCGAAAACAACGTGCCCTACTTCGGCATCTGTCTCGGCATGCAGACCGCCTGCATCGAGTACGCGCGCAACGTCTGCGGTCTCTCGAAGGCGAACTCCGGCGAGTTCGATCCCGCCACACCGCACCGCATCATCTACAAGCTGCGCGAACTCATCGGCGTGGAGGAGATGGGCGGCACCATGCGGCTCGGCGCGTGGACCTGCCTCATGGAGCCGGATTCGCTGGCCGCGAAAGCATACGGCACAACCGAGATCAGCGAGCGCCACCGCCATCGCTACGAGTTCAACCGCGAGTACGAGCCCGTCCTCACCGGCGCCGGTCTGCGCCTCACCGGCACCACACCCGACGCGACCTATGTCGAGATCGTCGAAATCCCCGGGCACCCATTCTTTCTCGGCTGCCAGTTTCACCCTGAATTCAAATCGAAGCCGCTCGAGCCGCATCCGCTCTTCCACGCGTTCGTCAAAGCCAGCTACGCTAATCGCGGGCTACGCAATGCGGAGCAGGTCGTGCGTGCCGAGGTCGAAGCGTGACCTCCCAGTATGAGTACTACGGCAACCGGCGCGGATCAGGCGTCCTGTTCGCTGTTCTCCTAAGCCTGGTGATCGGTGCCACGCTGCTCGGCGTCTTTGTGCATCGCGCGCGCAGCGGATGGCCCGGCCGGCTTGCCTCCGCCATCGCTGGCCGCTCACTCACGATTATCTCGGCGCCCGATGTCGTCGAAAAAATCCAGCGCCTCAATCGTCTAGAGAGTGTGAAGTACTCGCTCGACACCGTCGTCGAGGGCCAGGAGTCGAGCCCCATCCTTCCCGACGCGCTTGCCGGCGACAAGCTGCTGATGATCGTGCATGGCAGCACCGTCGCCGGCGTAGACCTCAGCCAATTGAAGCCCGACAACGTACAGATCACAGACGGAGCCAACGGCCGCAGCATTCGTCTCACGCTGCCACCCAGCCAGGTATTCGCGACCACTCTCGATGAGACGAAGACCCGCGTCTATTCGCGCCAGACAGGTCTGCTTGTCAGCGCCGACCCGAACCTGGAATCCGAAACGCGCGCGAAGGCGCAGGCTCAGTTGCAACAGGCGGCGCTGAGCGATGGCATACTGGACGCCGCCTCACAGAATGCTCGTGTTGCGGTTACGGCGATGCTCGAAGGACTCGGCTTCACCCGCGTCGATTTGCAGTAGTCTCACGCATGGAACACCTCGTCCTAACCCAGTGTGAAGGTGCATGAAGACAGAAAACGGCCGCATTCCCGCGACCCGGACGGCGCGCAACGCGTCCTACCAGGAGGACTGGAACAGAGTTTGATGCCAATGCAAGTGCTGGAAGACAAGGCTCCGACATCGACCGGGGAGCCAGCAGGCGAGTTGCAGCGAAGCCCTGCGACTGTAAACACCAGGAAGGCGGCTGCGCCCGCGCGACGCCCCGCCCTGCCCGCGCTCACCGGCATTCGTTCCCTGCTGGCGCTGATCATCATGCTCTTCCACTTCACGCCCAGCGGGCTCACGTGGGCAGCGCATCCACGCTTCACGCTCTATCCGCTCATCAACATCGGCTTCGTGTTCGTCAGCTTCTTCTTCGTCATCTCCGGCTTCATCCTTTACTACAACTACGCACATCGTCCGGGCGGCGTAAACGCCGTCGACTTCTGGGTCGCGCGCGCCAGCCGTTTGTATCCCATCTACCTGCTGACTATGCTCGTCTCCATCCCGATGCTGGCCGTCGAGTGGCACGCGCGTTCGCACACACAGTTCGTCGCCGGCGTCATCACTACGCCGCTGCTCATTCAGGGCTTCTTCCCGCGACTCGCCACCTTCTGGAACACCGTCAGCTGGACGCTCTCCTGCGAGGTCGCGCTCTATCTGCTCTTCCCCTGGCTCCTGAAAGTGCGCCTGCCGAAGAACGTCGGCAACCTCGTGCTGATGCTACTCGGCTTCTGGCTGCTCGGCATGGTGCCGCATGCGCTCTACCTCATTACCAACCCCGATCACCTCGCGCACGCGCCCGATCGCTACAGCACCGGTGTCTACATCGAGGTCCTCAAGTACACGCCGGTGCCCTATCTCTGCACGTTTCTCTGCGGCATCACCATCGGCAAGATTCACGACGAGGCGAAGCTCGGCGTCCGCGGTCGCATGATCATCGGCCTCTGCGGATTCGCCATCGCCTGGTTTTGCT
>DASYBN010000105.1:0-6731 GCA_036500785.1 Acidobacteriaceae bacterium | reverse complement strand
TCGGCGAGCACGTCGCCCAGCTGGTTCATGTTGATGGTGCGTGCGGCACGGCCGAGGGGGCTCGACTGCATCAGCTCCGGCATCTGCAGCTTCTCCTGCGCGAACGGGAACGCCGCACTGGTGGAGAGCTGCAGGCCGCCGCCGCGCTGCTTCCAGCTTCCCGTGAGGAGCGGAAGCATTGCGACCGCGCGCGCGGCTGTGCCTCCATTCTCGCTGCGCTGAATTCCGTAGTTCAGGCGTATGGCGGCGGGCGCACGGCCTTCGCGGCCGGCTTTGCCGTAAGCGAGCGCGAGCGACTCGATGGCCTCCACGCTGAGGCCGGTGATGGCGGCGGCGCGCTCGGGCGAGTGTTCGGGCAGGAGCGCGAGCTCGCGCAGCTGCTTCCATCCGCTGGTGCATTCCTCGAGGTAGCCGGTGTCTTCAAGGCCCTCTCGAAACAGGAGCTGCATGATCGCGAGCGCGAGCAGGCCGTCGGTGGCGGGCCGAATCTGCAGGTGCTCGTCGGCGAGTGCGGCGGTGCGGGTGCGGTAGGGGTCGATGACGACGAGCTTCGCGCCTTTGCGCCGCGCCTCTTCGATGAACGGCCACAGATGGATGTTGTTGCCATGGACGTTGCCGCCCCACACGATGATGAGCCCCGCGTGCGCGAAGTCCTGAGGCGATGTGCCCAGGCGCGTTCCGTAGATGCTCTTGAGTGCGGCGCCGCCGGCTGCGGAGCAGATGGTGCGATCGAGCTGCGAGGCGCCAAGCCGATGAAAGAAGCGGCGGTCCATGGAGCCAAAGCCAAGCTGTCCGATCGTGCCGGCGTAGCTGTAGGGCAGGATGCTTTCGGGGCCGAACTCTGACGCGATCGCCTTGAGCCGCGTAGCGATTTCGTCGAGCGCGTCGTCCCAGGAGATGCGCTCGAAAAACTCCGGCTCTCGACCTTTCGGCAGCGGCCCTTTGGGGACTCCGGGGCGCCGCCGCATCGGATACAGCAGCCGCTCGGGCGAGTACACGCGGTCGAGATAGCGTGCGACCTTGCCGCAGAGGAATCCGCGCGTCACCGGATGCGCGGGGTCGCCGGCGACCTTGATCGCGCGGCCGGTCAGCTCGTCCACGGTGACGAGAACGCCGCATGAGTCGGGGCAATCATGCGTGCAGACCGTGTGCACCGTACGCGTACTGGCGCAATTCTGCGACATAGCTATATTCTAGGCGTCCAAACACCGGCACCGCAGCGTAATTCCGCCGCAATCGCAACCTGGAGGCTGTATGCATCGCTTCGTGAGAGCGTCCGTACTCGTCACGCTCATCATCTTCGTGGGCTCAACCGCCGCCCTTGCGCAGGGCGGCACAAATGCCGAATCTGCTGCCATCCTCGCGATGCTTCACCGCCAGGCAGACGACTGGAACCGCGGCGATCTCGATGCGTTCGCGACCGGCTACAAGCGCTCGCCGGACATCCTGTTCATGGGCCGCACGATCCGCAGGGGTTACGACCAGATGCTCGCCGGATACCGCAAGTCGTTTCCGACGGCGGAAGCGATGGGCAAGCTGACCTTCAGCGACCTGGAGGTGCAGCCGCTGGGCGAGCATTTCGCGACCGTCACGGGGAGGTTCCACCTTGAGCGCACCGCCGCGGGCGGGGGCGATGCGGGCGGCTATTATCTGCTTGTCCTGGAGAAGACACCTGAAGGATGGAAGATAGTTCGCGATGACACGACCGACGATCCGCACCCGGCGCACTGAGCAGGGCATGCGGCGCTGCTCGTATGATGAAGTTGTCCCGAGGAGGCCTATGCTGCTTCGCCGTCTCGCTCCGCTTGCCCTCGCTGGTGCGCTGTGCGGAGCGCTTGCCTTCCCCGGCGCATCGGCGCAGAACCGTGATCCGCTCTATACGGCGACGCGGGAGCAGCTTGACGTGGTGAAGATCATCATGAAGCAGCAGGACGCCTGGAACAACGGCGATCTCGACGGCTATCTGTCGCACTACAAGGACGCGCCGGACACGCAGGCCGTGCTCGCGAGTCTGGTGCGCGGACTCGACAATATCCGCGCAGCCTACCGGCAGAACTTCCCGAACAAGGACACCATGGGCAACATCGAGGACACGGATGTCGAGGTGCGCTCGCTGAGCGATAACTTCGCGCTGGCGACCGGGCGCTATCACCTTACGCGCACGCGCAAGGCCGGCGGCCCCGCCGAAGGAACCTTCACGGAGCTCTTCGAGAAGACACCGACGGGATGGAAGGTCATCTTCAGCGAGAGCACATGACGGGTGGACAGGCGAACGCTCCGCTTCTGCTGGAAGCGCACAACCTAACGAAAGATTACGGAGCGACGCGCGTCGTGGACGATGTCTCGCTGGCGGTCTATCGCGGCGAGACGTTGGGCGTTGTCGGCGAATCAGGCTCGGGCAAGAGCACGGTGGCGCGCATGGTGCTGCGGCTGCTCGAGCCAACGTCGGGTCGTGTTCTGCTGCATGGCATTGAGGCGCACGCAGACGGCTCGCCGCGGACGCTCGATCTGCTGGCGCTCTCGCCGAAGACGATGCGTCGCCTGCGGCGCAAGATGGCGATCGTCTTTCAGGATCCGTACGCCGCGCTCGATCCGCGCATGACCGTGCGGCAGACGCTGTGCGAACCGTTTGCAATTCATCGCGAACGCCCAGAGGAAGGAATCGCGGCGCGGCTCGCCGCACTGCTGGCCGAGGTGGGACTCGACGGTTCGGCGCTCGGGCGCTATCCACATGAGTTCTCCGGCGGGCAGCGGCAGCGCATCAATATTGCGCGTGCGCTCGCGCTGCGGCCGGAGCTGCTGGTGCTCGACGAGCCCGTGAGCGCGCTGGACGTTTCAGTGGGCGCGCAGATTATCAACTTGCTGCGCGATCTGCAACAGCGTTACGGCCTGACGTGTCTGTTCATCTCGCACTCGATGCCGCTGGTGCGCTATCTCTGCCATCGCGTGATCGTGCTGCAGCGGGGCCGGCTGGTGGAAGAAGGTTCGTGGCAGCAGATCTGCGAGTCGCCCGCTGAGCCGTACACGCAACAGCTGCTGGCCGCCACGCCGGAACTGCCGCCCGCGCGCTAACCGCTGTGTTGCTGGCGGCGCGCTTCGACGTCGCAGACGTTGCGCAGATAGTCCCAGGAGTAAAGCCCGGCCTCGTGGCCATCGTTCCACTTGAAGCGCAGCGCGTACTTGCCGACAGGCTCGACATCTGCCGGCCGCGGCGGCGCCTCGTACATCGGCAACACGGACGACGGCTTCGGCTTTGCGACACCGGGAGCGCGGCCTTCGGCCTCACGTGCTTCATGACAGGTGGCGCAGGGGCACGCCGCGCGCAGCCACGCGAAGGTCCAGCGGCTGGTGTGGCCATCGCGCCACTCGATGGTCATCCCGGTGCCACCGGTCTTGTCGATCTTCACCTTCGCGGGTCGAATCGCATCGCCGCTCAGGCGCGGCTCGTCCGCCCGCGCGGCCTCGTCGGTGCCCACGATCCGGAAGCCCTCGTGACTCATGCGCGAACCTTAGCAGTTGATAAGGATGAAACGGAAAGCCGCATACAGCTCAATTCTATTCGCCTGTTCCATCCATTCCGGCGAGGCTCAGCGCTTCCTCTACGGTTCCGGCGACCAGCAGCCGCTCCCGGTTGCCACGCAGCATGCCTTCGCGCTCGCAAACGTCGAGGAAGGTGAGCATCGTGTCGTAGAAGCCAGCAACGTTCAGCAGGACCACCGGTTTGGTGTGCAGCTTCAAGGTCTGCCAGGCGAGCACCTCGAACAGCTCCTCGAAGGTTCCGAAGCCGCCGGGCAGCGTGATGAATGCCTGCGCCTTCTGGGCGATGAGGCGCTTGCGTGTGTGCATCGTGTCGACCACGTGCAGCTCGCTGAGGCCATCATGCGCGATCTCTTTGTCCACCAGCACGTGCGGAATGACGCCGACGACGCGCCCGCCCGCAGCCAGCGTCGCATCCGCGACCGCCCCCATCAGACCAACTTTGGCTCCGCCGTAGATGAGACCGATGCCCCGCTCCGCCAGCGCGAGCCCAAGCTCCACGGCAACGCCGCGGTAGACGGGTTTCGAGCCTTCTGCTGCGGCACAGAACACCGCGACGGTCCTTCGTGGAGCCCCTTCCGGCATGGCCGCAGCATACACCGGACTGCGGGGAGCAGAACAACATTACAATGGCCATGTCTGCCGTTCGGAACCTGCTGCAGTGCGTTATCGATAGCGCGGGCGAGCACCTATTGCAATCGCTCGATATGACAGTGGACTCGAACAGCTATCCTGAGCCCATGCAACGATTCCCTGCACGAGTTGCCACGCTCGCGTTTGCGGCGCTTGCGGCCTGTATGCCGCTGCGCGCGCAGAACAAGGCTGAGCCCGGCCGGTTCGACTTCTACCTGCTGGACATGCCGTGGGGGCCGGAGTTCTGCTCGATCGCCGATGTCTCCGCGCACTGCACTCCGCAACGCAGCTTTGTGCTGCATGGGCTGTGGCCGCAGAACAACGACGGAAGCTATCCCGTCTTCTGCTCGAAGGAACCTGGGCCGTCGAATCCGGCCGAGAACCTCGACATCACGCCCGACCTGCAACTGCTCGCGCATGAGTGGAGCAAGCACGGCACGTGCTCCGCCAAGGGGCCGGGGCCATACTTCGAGATGGCGCGCGCGGCCTTCATCTCGATAAGAGTTCCGCCGCTGTTCGATCGGATCACTCGGAAGACGACGATGAGCCCGGGGGCGATCCTCGATCTCTTCTACAAAGCCAATCCGCAGATGCCGGAAGGAAGCCTTATCGTGAGCTGTCGCGAAAGACACTTCACGGCGGTCGAGGCGTGCTTTACGACCGGCCTCAAACCGATGCCGTGTCTCGGCCTGCATTCATGTGCGGAGCCGTCAGTGCAGATCGAGCCGCCCGCTGCGGCGCCACAAACAAACTGAGGTTCGTGCCTGCGTTGCCGCGGGCGCGAACCTCAAGCTTTGTTTGTCTTAGTGCAGGGCGATCGTGGAGTCCTTCAAGCCCGCGTTGACAGTGGTCAGAACCGTGCCCTCTGCAAAGCTCGGCGTCGCCTTTGCGACCGTGACCGTATCGCCGATCTTCAGCGTCACGTCGACTGGCTTGCCAGGCTCGAGTGTCATCTCCTGAGCTCCGGCCTTTACAACCAGCGGCTCCTTGGAGTCGTTGCGCAGATGGAAGCTCACCATCTGATGGTCCCTGCCGAACATTGCGTGCACGGGTATACGCAACCCTGAAACTGGTGCAGCGTATACGCTCTCGCCAGCCATTAACACAGTAGCCAGCACCATGGTGCTTCCCAGAACGCGACGGATCATCATCTCTCTACCTCTTCTCTTGCAACTGTTGCAGCGTGAATGTTGCTGCGGCCAGGCACCCCGCCATGGATCGGAGTTACCCGGCGCACTCTTCTATACGCAGCAGGCGAGAGATGGTTCCTATCATTCACGGTTTCTTCATGCAGCTCGTCACAGAGATTTGCCCACTCGTCACAGACTAGAATGGAAGGTGTGGCCGACCTTCTCGCCAACATGAATCCGCAGCAGCGCGAAGGCATTGTCTCCGTCGATGGGCCGGTGCTTTTGCTGGCCGGCGCGGGCTCAGGCAAGACCCGCGTGATCACGCATCGAATCGCGTATCTCATCCAGGAGCGCGGCGTCAGCCCGGACAACATTCTCGCCGTTACCTTCACGAACAAAGCGGCGAAGGAGATGGAGGATCGCGTCGAGAAGATCCTTGGACACTCCACGCTCGCGAAGCCGACACTCGCGACGTTTCACAGCTTCTGCGTGCGTGTGCTGCGCCGCGATATCGAAGCGCTGCGCGTCGGCGGCAAGGGTCTGACGAAGAGTTTTGCGATCTACGACGAGACAGATCAGCAGGCCGTTGTGAAGCAGGCGTTGAAGCGTCTCGGTGTCGACGACAAGCAGCTGAAGCCGCGCGTCGCGCTGGGCCGAATCTCATGGGCGAAGAACCACATGATCGATCCGCAGGAGTACTTTCTCGCGTCGACGAATCCGCTCGAGGAGAAGATCGCGCACATCTTCAAGATCTATCGTGACGAGCTCTTCAAGGCGAATGCGATGGATTTCGACGACCTGCTGCTCGAGACCGTGCGGCTGCTGAAGTCATCAAGCGAAGTTCGTGAGCGCTATAACCGCAGGTACAAGTACCTGCTTATTGACGAGTACCAGGACACGAACCGCCCTCAGTATGAGCTGATGAAGCTGCTCGGCACGCACAAGAATGTATGCGTCGTCGGCGATGAGGATCAGTCGATCTACTCCTGGCGGGGCGCGGACATCCGCAACATTCTCGAGTTCGAGAAGGACTTTCCGAACGCGCGAACGATTCGCCTCGAGCAGAACTACCGCTCGACCCAGACGATCCTCGAAGGTGCGTCTGCGGTTGTAGCCAAGAACACGCAGCGCAAGGGCAAAAATCTTTGGACCTCACGCGAAGGCGGATCGCTCATCGGCTACTACGAAGCACCCGACGGAGAGAATGAGGCACTGTTCGTCGCCGACCGCATCCAGCAGTATCTCCGGAAGGCCGGCGAAACTGAAGATGCTCCGCGATGCGCTGTGCTGTACCGCACCAACTCGCAGTCGCGGCTCGTTGAAGAGGCGCTGCGCCGCTATCAGATTCAGTACCACATGGTCGGGGGCTTCAGCTTCTACGATCGGGCCGAGATCAAGGACATGCTCAGCTATCTGAAGCTCGTCCAGAAT
>DASYBN010000104.1:0-6185 GCA_036500785.1 Acidobacteriaceae bacterium | reverse complement strand
CGCTTCGCGGGCCCGCGCCGCATCGATCGCCTTGCCTACGATCTTCCGCATCACCGCCGGATTCTTGTCGAAATACTCGCCCAGCTTCGAGTTCACAAACTGCACTACGAAGCCCTGAATGTCGCTATTCAGCTTGCCCTTGGTCTGTCCTTCGAACTGCGGCTGCGGCAGCTTCACGCTGACGACCGCGACGAGACCTTCGCGAACGTCATCGCCGGAGAGGTTCTCCTTGACGTCTTTGAACAAGCCCATCGACTGACCGATGGCGTTGATGGTGCGCGTGAGCGAGGTGCGGAAGCCCGAGAGGTGCGTGCCGCCGTCGACGGTGTTGATGTTGTTGGCGAAGCTGAAGACGGTCTCGGAGTAGGAGTCGTTGTACTGCAGCGCGATCTCCATCACCAGAGTGCCAACTTCGGCTTCCATGTAGATGGGCTTGTCGTGCAACACCTGCTTGCCCTTGTTGAGGTGCTTGATGAAACCCGCGATGCCGTCGTTGTACTTGAAGCTCTGCGACTTGAACTCGCCGGTCTTGGCGTCGGTGGCGCGCTCGTCGGTCAGCGTGATCTCGATGCTCTTGTTCAGGAAGGCGAGCTGGCGGAGACGGCCGGCGAGCGTGTCGTAGTTGTACTCGGTGACGGTGAAGATGCTGCGGTCAGGAAGGAAGTGGACCTTGGTGCCTCGGCGCTTGGAGGTGCCCATCTTGCGCAGCTCACTGACGGGCTCGCCCTTGGAGTAATCCTGCTCCCACGCGTGACCGTCGCGCCAGATCTCGACATCGAACTCTTCGCTCAGCGCGTTGACGCAGGAGACGCCTACGCCGTGCAGACCGCCGGAGACCTTGTAGTTGGAAGCATCGAACTTGCCGCCGGCGTGAAGCTTGGTGAGCACGACCTGCACCGCGGGCATGGTCTCGCCGGTAGGCAGGGTCTTGTTGTCGACCGGGATGCCGCGGCCGTCGTCGACGACGGTGATGGAGTTGTCGGCGTGGATGGTGCAGTCGATCCTGGTGGCGTAGCCGGCGAGCGCCTCGTCGACGGAGTTGTCGACGACCTCGTAGACGAGATGATGCAGTCCCTGGTCGCCCGTAGAACCGATGTACATGGCCGGGCGAAGGCGGACAGCGGCGAGGCCTTCGAGCACGGTGATGTTTTCGCCGGTGTAGTTCCCGGTGGGCGGCGGAGGGGTGGTCGGAGAGGTCGCGGGGGCAACGTTTTCAGGCACGCAGTCAGAGCTCCAGTCAGGCCGGGAGCCGAGGCGCCTTGAGCGCTCGCAAAACCCTGTAAATACAGGGGATTTTGCAATCTCTCCCGTATAGAAAGTATACCACGCCGAACCGCCTTTTCCGCGACTTCGGAGGCACCCTTTCAGACGCGCCAGCGGGCGAAGAAACGGCAGTAATCCTGCCCATCCGAAAGGCCGCCGCCAAGCGTTGGAGGGACCCGAATCCGCGGGCAGCCGCTGTACACCTCAGCCGTTCCCGCAGGAGACACATTCCGTGTACTTGATGAACGGAACTCCTCATTTCCCCTGCAAGGAATTGCATTTAGCTCTCCTGTTGAGAACGTCCTCGCACGATAGTTGAGGAAAAATGGGCAGAAATCGAACAACCCTCAGTTCAGCTGGGCCATCTTAAGTGGCCCTAAAAATGCCTCATACGCGGTTAGCGTTTGCTCTACAACTCAACGTAAACCCACCTCGAGGCATCATCGATGAAACTTAACTTGCGTCTTATCTCGTTTGCCTTTGCCGCCGTCGGACTCTTCGTCGCCACTTCGGCCAAGGCTGATACAGCCAGCTTCAGCGTCTGGGAGAACGGAATAACCAACCTGGAACCCCTACCCGAGCCGGGCTCGACCTTACCCTACACCAATACTCCGGACGTCACTGGTACTGTCACCAACAGTAATCCTCTGAGTCTGTTTAGCTTTACCAGCGGTACCGACCTAAGCCTGGATGCTTTTTTGACGGCCGGCGGAGACACAACCACCTATACCACCGGATTGTCGAACTCTACCGCTAGCATCAACCAGAGCGTGTTCGAGTTCACAGGCACGCAAGACATCGCTGCCGGGGACTACACCTTCACAAAAGATGACAGCCTGATTCTTGTGGTCAACGGCGTGGAGTGCATCGACGCACCCACGGCGACAGCCGCGGAAACGGTGACCTGTCATGTCGCGTCGTCTGGTGTGCAAAGCTATCAACTTTACTACGACGAAACCAACGGACCGCCGGCAGTGCTGACAGGCAATCTTGGTCCGACTCCTGAACCAAGCAGCTTCGTGCTTCTCGGCTCCAGCCTGCTCGGAGCAGCCGGTATGCTGCGCCGCCGCATGAAGAACTCGTAAAACTGCAGAGCGCAGATCCGGGGCATCAATCTCATCTGCGATCTACGATAAGTCAGGCCCGGTCAGGGAAAGCTCCTGCCCGGGTTTTCTTTTGCTCGTCGGACTTGCGCAGACTCTCCCAATTAGCAAGACGCGCTACCAGACTCTGCACGTAGGCGTGTGGACCATTGGTTGTCCGGCCTTGCAGCTGAAGGCCTTCTGGAACTCGGGCATGTTGGACACGACGCCGTTGACGCGCGCGAAGTCGGGCGAATGCGGATTGGTAATCGCGGAGACGCGCAGGTTCTCGGGCCGCTGGTTGTCGCAGGCCCACTGGGCCATGCCGATGAAGTAGCGCTGGTCGGGCGTGAAGCCGTCGATGTTCTCAAGCGGCTTGCCCTGCTCCTGCATCTTCCAGGCGATGTAGCCGAGCAGCGTGCCACCGAGGTCGGCGACGTCCTCACCGCTCGTCAGCTTGGAGTTGATGTGGATGTCGTCAACGATGACGTACTGCGCGTACTGGTCGCGGATGCAGTTGATGCGCTTCTCGAAGCCGGCTGCATCGGCGGGTGTCCACCAGTCGCGGAGGTTGGCCTTGGCGTCGAACTGGCGGCCCTCGTCGTCGAACGCGTGCGTGAGCTCATGGCCGATGGTTGAGCCGGTGTTGCCGTAGTTGGGCGCGTCGTCCATCTTCGGGTCGTAGAGCGGCGGCTGCAGCACGCCCGCGGGGAAGTTGATGTCGTTCATCTGCGGATTGAAGTAGGCGTTGACGGTGGGCGGCGTCATGCCCCACTCGTTCAGGTCGACGGGCTTGCCGAGTTTATTCCACTGGCGCGCGTCTTCGAAGTGATACGCGCGAACGGCGTCGCCGAAGTAGTCGTCGCGCTTGACGTCGAGCGCTGTGTAGTCGCGCCAGTTCGCCGGGTAGCCGATCTTGTTGCGGATGGCGTGGAGCTTGCGCAGCGCTTCGGTCTTGGTCTCGGGGCTCATCCAGTCGAGGTTCTTGATCTCCTCGCCCATGGCAGTCTCGATCTGCTCGGTCATGAGCTGCGTCTCGGCCTTCATCTGCGGCGTGAAGGTGCGCGCGACGAACTCCTGCCCGAGCGCCTCGCCGAGATTGCGGTCGACGCCGCGAACGCAGGTCTTCCAGCGCGGCGGCTCAACATCAATGCCACGCAACGTCTTTGAGTAGAAGTCGAAGTTGACCTGCTCGATGTTGTGCGCGAGATAGGGAGCGGTGGCGGAGATGAGATGGAAGCGCAGGTAGGCCTTGAGTGTGTCGAGCGGCTCGGTGGTGAGTTCGGTCTGGACGGCTTTCATGAACTCCGGCTGCGAGACGTTGAGCTTCGTGACGCCGGGCGCGCCCTGCACGGTGAAGTAGTGCGGCCAATCGATAGACGGCGTGAGCTGCGAGAGCTCCGCGACGGTCATCATGTGATAGATCTTGTGCGGATCGCGGCGCTCGACGCGTGTGAGCGACGCCTTGGCGAGCGCGGTTTCGATGCGCAGAATTGCATCGGCGTCGGCCTTCGCTTTGTCAGCGGGCTCGCCGGAGAGCACGAGCATGTGCTCGACGTAGGCGACGTATTGGTCGCGGAGCTTGACGCTGCGGGGATCGGTCTTGACGTAGTAGTCGCGGTCGGGAAGACCGAGGCCGCCGGCGTCCAGCGCGACGATCATCAGCGATGAGTCAATCTCGTCCTGATCGGTTCCGGAGTCGAAGAAGAAGTTGCCGGGCTCGAGATGATGCAGCGGCGTGATGGCGGCGATCAGGTCCTCGCGGGTGTTGAGCGAGTCGATGTGCTCGAGGCCAGGCTGGATGGGCTTGAGGCCGGCAGCGTCGACGGCGGCTGTGTTCATGCAGGCTTCGAAGTAGTCGCCGATCTTCTGCTGCACGGGCGTGCGCGTGGGCGAGGGCTTCGCGTCCTGATCGAGAATGCCCCAGAGGAATTGCTGGTTATCGTTGGCGAGCTTGCCGTAGACGCTCCACGAGGCCTGGTCGGGAGGGATAGGATTCTTCTTCTCCCATCCGCCGCAGGAGAACTTATAGAAGTCGACGCAGGGGTCCACGCTGCGATCCATGCTGGTGAGATCGAGCGAGGGAGAGTACGGCATCTGCTGAAGCGGCATGACCGACGGCGCGGGCACGGCCTGCTGGGCGAACGAGGGCTGCGCACACACAGCGGCAGAGGCGACGGCTGCTGCAGCAGCCAGATGCTTGAAGGACATGCAAATCTCCTGTGCTCGCCATCGTACACGCGGCCACAGGAGACCGCGCTAGTTTGTGACCGCTGGCGGAGCGTAGTAGGGCAGCTTCTGCTGCTCCGGATTGGCGCGCTTGACGGTGACGTCGTCGAAGAGGATCTCCGGCACGATGGTGGTCTGGGGCAGCGGAGCGATGGTTTGCGCCACCCACGGCTTGCCGCCGGCGGCAACGATGTCGGCGCGGAGGGCGCGCTGATCGAGGTCGTCAAACGCCGCTCCGCGCACCAGGGTGCGCTTGCCGTCGGGCGTGATGCGATACAGCACCCGCGGCGTCTCGCCGCCCAGCGTGTCCACTTCGTAAACCGGCTGGTTCTTCTCCTTCGCGAGCGCCAGCAGCTTGGCGTGCATCTGCTCGGCGGTGAGGCTCTGCGTGGACTTCACGATGATGACGCCGGAGCGCGAGCGTGCGCCCTGCGCGAGCATCGCGCGGCCGTGGCCGTTCGACGCGGGGAAATCCTTCACCGGTTCGCGGCCGATATCGTAGTTGATCAGCTCGCCGTTTTTGACAAGCGTGAGCGGCGGCGCAGAAACACCCTCGTCGTCGACCTTGTACGCGCCCAGCAGAGACTGGCCGTCGAAGGTGCGCTCGGTCGGATCATCGACGACGGAGATGTAGCTCGGCAGCACGAGGCTGTGCAGGCTCGAAGCGAAGGCTCCCTGCGTGCGCGCGGATGTTCCCATGTCGGGGCGGTCGGCCTCGATGTTGGGAACGAAGAGATGCGTGAACAGATCGGCGGCGGCATCGCCCGCGAACAGCACGGGGCCGTGATAGTCGTCGGCGGCGACAAGCGGAGCCTGGCGCAGCTGGTTGTAGCTCAACAGATCGTCGATGACGCGCTGCTTCATCGCCGCCCAGCTCTCGAGACCGGCGGCCGTCGTGGCGGTCGAGCCGTTATCGCGGCCAAGACGCATGCCGTCCGGCGCCTGTCCGCCGACGTTGATCATCTCCTGGTAGCCCGAGTAGCCGTGCCGCATCATCGTTCCGTCGGTGTTCACGGTGTAACGATTCGCAACCATCGCGATCAGGTTCGCGCTTGAGTACTGCACGTCGGCAGCGAACGACTTCACCGCGGGATCGGTCTGGTAGAGGCCGCTCGCCTCGACGAGGCGACGCTTCCACTCCGTGCGATCCAGATCGAGCGTGAGCAGCGGCTCGATATCAGTGACCGGCTTGGCGGGAGAGAAATCGTTTGCGGTGGGCGGGGTTTGGAACTGCTTCAGCGCAGCCTGCTTGGCAGCGAAGGCGCGCAGCGCGCCCTTGTACGCCTCATCCGTTGCGGTCCACAGCGCAAAGCGCAGCGCGCTGGTGTCGTTGTCGGACGGCGCAAACTCGACCGTGCCTTCGCCGCGCGAGGTGCTCGAATCGCTGGTGTAGTCGCCGACGCGCACCTCGACGCGCACGGCGCGCTGATGGCCCTCCGTCTCGCGAGTGAGCGCGCCGTAGTTGGCCAGCGCCTCGTAGGTGTAGACGTCCTCCAGGCGGTACTGAATAAAGTAGGGCCGCTGCATGCCAGGCAGAACGAGCAGCTGCTGCTCGCGCGTGAGCTCGGCTTTCATGGCGTTGAGCAGCGGATCGGACTCAGCGGATTTTGC
>DASYBN010000103.1:0-11446 GCA_036500785.1 Acidobacteriaceae bacterium | reverse complement strand
GCGCCAGGCGCAGGACGCCATCGCCGAAGAGGCGACGCGCGCCGGCATGCCGTACATCAACTCGCGCTGGCTCGGCGGCCTGCTCACCAACTGGGTCACGGTCCAGAAGTCGGTCAAGCGCCTCCAGGAGCTCGACGACATGTCCACGGACGGACGCTACGAGCTGCTGACCAAGAAGGAAGTCATCAAGCTCGAGCGCGAGCGCAAGTCGCTCTCGACATCGCTCTCCGGCATCAAGAGCATGCGCCGTCTCCCCGACGCGATCTTCGTCGTTGACTCGAACAACGAAGCGATCGCCGTCTCCGAGGCCCGCAAGCTGGGCATCCCGGTCGTCGCTGTTGTCGACACCAACTGCGATCCGACGGTCGTTGACTATGTCATTCCGGGTAACGACGATGCCCTCCGCGCCATCCGCCTCTTCACGACGAAGATTGCTGACGCCGCCTACGAGGGAACGCAGATGATCTCCGACAAGGCCTTCGCGCAGGAGTACGCCGACGTCACGCCCGCCGGCCTCGAGCCGCACCAGCTGGCCGAGGAAGAGGACGACACCGCGCTGCAGGAGATTCAGGTCTCCGCCGGCGCCGCGGCCGACTCCGTGGAGGACACCGAGGAAGAGGACATCGACCTCAACGCTGCCCTCGGCGGCGGAATCCGCAAGGCGCCAGCAGCCGAGACGGAGCCCGAACCCGCTCCCGCCGAAGCCACGGCATAGCGAACTGTCTTTGAAGGGGCACGGCTTTAGCCGTGCCGTAACAAGCCCCACTTAATATCCCCGGCGTGTGCTGGTAGCCCTGGGCTTTAGCCCAGGGTCTCGAACGCCTTTTTCACGCGCCTCATACCCTCGAGGCGAGAAGGATTGAGAACTATGTCCACCACTGAAGCTGTCAAGATCGACGCCAAGCTCGTCAAGGAACTGCGCGAGAAGTCGGGCGCCCCCATGGGCGACTGCCTCAAGGCCCTGCAGGAGGCCAAGGGTGATATGGAGGAGGCGTTCGTTGTGCTGCGCAAGCGCGGCATGGCATCGGCCGCCAAGAAGGCATCGCGCTCCACCAACGAGGGCGCGGTCGGCACTTACATTCACGCCGGCGGCAAGATCGGGGTTCTGCTCGAGCTGAACTGCGAGTCGGACTTCGTCGCTCGCACCGACGACTTCCAGGAGCTGCTCAAGGACATCGCGATGCACATCGCCGCAGTCGATCCGCGGTACATCGGCAAGGACGAGGTGACTGCGACGGACATCGAGCGCGAGAAGGACATTTATCGTGCGCAGGCCGCCGCCACCGGCAAGCCGGCGAACATCATCGAGAAGATGCTCGAGGGCAAGATGTCGAAGTTCTACGAGGAGGTCTGCCTGCTTGAGCAGCCCTTCATCAAGGAGCAGTCGCTGACGATCCAGCAGCTCATCTCGCAGAAGATCGCGAAACTCGGCGAGAACATCAGTGTCCGCCGCTTCGCGCGCTTCAAGATCGGCGACCCGAACTACACGATCGCGCAGGCGAAGGTTTCCACGCCGGAGGAGCCGCAGGCATAAGCGCCTCGTCTCCCACGTGACACCGAGCCCGGGCGACAGCCCGGGCTCTTATTATTTGCGTCGAGAGCGAGGAGCGCTGACGGCGCAATCCAACCCGACCGTCTACGGCTACAACCAGCCGCCGGCCAGAAAGGAACCAACACAATGCAGTTAATCGACAACATCCCCGTATTCGGAGAACACGAAGCCAATACGCTGGAGCAGGCTCGCATGTGCGCTCGCCACGCAGATCACTTCGCCCTGATGGCCGACGGCCACCTCGGCTATGGCGTGCCCATAGGCGGAGTCATCGCCTCAGAGTCTCGTATCAGCCCGACCGCCGTCGGCTTTGATATCGCCTGCGGCAACAAGGCCGTGCGTCTCGATATGCCTGGCACGGAGCTCCGCGCCAACGTTCATCGCCTGATGGATGAGATCTGGCGCACGCTCAGCTTCGGTGTCGGACGGAAAAATCCCGAGCGCAACGACGACTCCCCGTTTGTTACTCAGGATCACGAGGGCTGGCTCACCGAGGCCGCTAAGCCGCTACGCCATAAGGCGAATGCGCAGCTTGGCACCATCGGCTCTGGCAATCACTACGTCGACCTCTTTACCGACGATCTCGATCGCGTGTGGGTTGGCGTGCACTTCGGTTCGCGCGGACTCGGTCATGGGATTGCGACGTGGTTCCTCAAGGCTGCTGGTGCGAAGGATGGCATGATGGTCGATCCTGTTTTCCTCGATGTTCACTCCGACCTGGGCGCGCAGTACATCACGGCCATGCAACTCGGCGGCGCGTACGCGTATGCCGGTCGCGACTGGGTCTGCGATCGTGTCGCTCGCCTGCTCGGTGCCAGCATCGAGGAGGAGGTGCACAACCATCACAACTTTGCGTGGCTGGAGGAGCACGACGGCAAGCAGCTCTGGGTCTGCCGCAAGGGCGCTACACCGGCGTTTCCCGGTCAGCGTGGCTTCGTCGGCGGCACCATGGGCGAGCAGTCGGTCATCCTCGAGGGCATCGCTCCCGACATGACGACTGACGAAGGCCGTACTGTCGCCGCCGAGCAGAAGGCATCGTTGAACTCAACCGTTCACGGTGCCGGGCGTGTGCTCGGCCGCAAGCAGGCCGCGGGTGTTTATGACCGCAAGACCGGAGCGTGCAAGCGCGAAGGTCTCATCAAGCCCGAGATGATGCACGAGTGGCTGCAGCGCTCGAACGTCGTTCTTAAGGGGGGAGGCCTCGACGAATCGCCGCACTGCTACAAGCGTCTCGATGAGGTGTTGGTTGCGCAGGGCAATACCATCCGCGTCCTGCACACGCTGACGCCGGTCGGCGTTGCGATGGCGGGAGCCGACGAGTTCGATCCTTACAAGGATTGAGCAATTCTTGAGCCCAACACTCGAGCCCGGACCTAGGTCCGGGCTCATTCTTTTGCGATGTTGTCTGGCGGGGATGAGCAGAGACGATTGCTGCTTGTGAGCATCGCTGCTCTTCACGCTTCGCACATTGAGCGCTTGCGACGAAAGTACTGTGCAGCACTTTGCACATCGTATGCACTCTCATTCCGCGGTAAACCTAATGAGCTCAACGCGCATCGCAACCTTTGTAGTCGCTCACACCAGAGGGGAATGCCATGGATATCAAGAGCAAAATCCTGGTTACAGGTGCACTGTTTCTCGCGGCCGCAAGCGCCGCCTTCGCCGACCCGATGTCCGGATCGATCAATGTCAGCGGACACGATAGCTTCAGCAGTTCGTCCCTGACTTTCATCAGCCCCTTTGCCTCGCTGGCTGACTCCGGCTCCTTTTCGAGCTATAGCAACGGCAACGTCGACTACTTTCTCGGCACCGTGAACCCCATGGACTCCGTTGTGTCGCTCGCGGTCTTCAGCGTTACCGACTCGACCGGCAACGTGCTGACCTTCTACACCACAAATAACGCAGCCACGCAGTTCACCGATTCCTCCACGGGCTTCCTCGACCTGACGAATGACGAGACCGGCTTCTACACGATCAACGGCTGCGCTGCGATGGCCGGGTACTTTGACGTCACCTTCTACGGCACCTCCGCCACGGGCGCGGCCAATTCGACCTTCAGTGGAAGCGGCGGCTTGTTCGGCATAGCACCTGAGCCCTCGTCGTACCTTCTGCTCGGCACTGCGCTTCTGGCGATGACCGGCACAGTGCTCTTCTCTCGGCGCTCTCGTACACTCGACATCGGCGCTTGAGCTTAGTCGCAGTCAAGTAGACTCGGCTCATGCCGAAGCGCAGTGCCGTGCCCGCTTCACCAACGACCTCCGGCGAGATCCGCCTCGGCGACAACCTGCCCCTTCTTGAATCGCTCCCCTCGGACTCGGTTCCGCTCATCTATATCGACCCGCCGTTCAACACAGGCACAACGCAGAAGCGTACGCGCATCAGTGTCCGCCGGGCTTCCGCAGAAAGCGCGGCAGCAACGCGCAACGGCTTCGGCGACGCGCGCTATGAAGTTACGCATCACGCCTCGCCGGACTACGCCGATACCTTCGACGACTACATTGCCTTCCTTCGCCCGCGCGTGATTGAAGCGCACCGCCTGCTTACGCCCAACGGCTCGCTCTTCCTTCATCTCGATGCGCGCGAATCGCACTACGCCAAGCTCATGCTGGACGAGATCTTCGGCCGCGACTGCTTTCGCAACGAGATCATCTGGGCCTACGACTACGGGGGAAAGCCGCGCTCGCGCTGGCCCGCCAAGCACGACAACATTCTCTGGTACACGCGCTCGCCCACGCACTATACGTTCCATTTCGACGCGATCGATCGCATCCCCTATATGGCGCCGGATCTGGTCGGCCCGGAAAAGGCCGCGCGCGGCAAGATTCCCACCGATGTCTGGTTCATCACTGTCGTGCCCACGAACTCCCGCGAGAAGACTGGCTATCCCACGCAGAAGCCGCTGAAGCTTCTGGAGCGCATCGTGCGGGTCCACTCCTCGCCCGGCGACCTTGTGCTGGACTTCTTCGCCGGCAGTGGGACGACGGGCGTCGCCGCGGCGAACCTCGGCCGCCGCTTCCTCCTTATCGACTCGAGTCCTGACGCGATTGCGGTCATGCGAAAGCGCCTCGCCTTCGCCTCGCCCGCTGTCAGAGGCGTGTGACGGCCTTCTTTCGTGCGACCTTAGGGTCACTCGCAAGGCACTATCGTGCAGACTGCATTCGGAGGATTTCAGCCTATGATGGGCCGAAAGGGGCCCCGTCAAATCGGAGGACACCGTTCACATGTCGACGTCCGTAAGCTTGATGCCGCACGCGATCTGTTGGCGTCAGGACTCGCATCTCATCTGGACGATGGCCATCACCAACGCCATCACCTTTCTCAGCTATACAACTATCTGCGTGACGCTGTTCTTCCTGGTGCGCCACACGCGCCGCATCATCGCGCGTGACTGGGTCTTCTTTCTTACCGGCTTCGCCCTCTTCATCGTCGCCTGCGGATCAACGCACCTGCTCGAGGTCATCACGACCTGGTCGCCCATCTTCTGGGTCGACGCGTGGACCAACATCATCACCGCCGCAGTCTCGGGCTACGTGGCCATCCAGCTCATCCGTCGCGCGCGTACCATCGCGTTCGGCGTGAACGACTACGCCGACCGGCTCGCGCGCGCGGAAGACGAAAAGGCCGAGCTGCAGGAGAGCCTCCTCGCTGCGCAAAAGCTCGAGGACTGGAGCCGCATGTCGGCGGTGGTCACGCACGAGATCGGTAATCCGCTCGAGGCCATACAGAACATCCTTTACCTCATCCGCCAATCCGAGGTGGCCACACCGGAGATCGCCCGCCTCACCCGCATGGCCTCTGAGGAGGCGAACCGCATCCTCACCATCTCGCGCTCGACGCTCTCCTTCTTTCGTCAATCCAGCGCGCCGGAACAGGTCGATCTCCGCGCTGCTGCTGACAGCGTCCGTTTTCTGCTTGACCCGCTGCTTCGCCGCCGGGAGGTCAAGCTCGATATTCAGTCCTCGGGCGATCTCAATGTTCATGCGTTCGCCGGCGAGCTACGCCAGGTTCTGCTGAATCTCGTTCGCAACGCCTGTGAGGCCAGCCCGCGCGGCGGATCGCAAGTCACCCTCTCACTCGCCGGTCTCGCAGACCACGTCGAGATTGTCGTCACGGATGAAGGCGCCGGCATCTCGCCGGACCTTGTGCCTGCGATCTTTCAATTCGGCCAGACCACCAAGGGCGCGCAAGGTAACGGCATGGGTCTCTGGACCGTGAAGCACATCGTGGACAAGCACGGCGGCGAGATCCGCGTGAAGTCGCAACCCGGTCAAGGCGCCGCCTTCCTCATCAACTGGCCGCGCTATCAACCTCGGTCAGGAAACACCAGCCGTCCGTCGAACGGCGCCCACCCGGTGGGTGTCTGACGGCTACCGCACGCCGCCGAGCAACGTTACAAATCGCTTGAATCCAGCCTGTCGCGCCGAGGTGTTTGGCGCATCGGCATCGGGCGCCTCGCCCGCGCGCATGAATCCGTGGCCCGCGCCGTCGTACACCACCGGCTCATATTTTTTGCCTGCCGCCTTCATGGCCTGCTGTGTCGACGGGACTGTCGCTGTGATCCGCGCATCATTTCCTGCGTAGAACCCGTACACCGGCGCGGTAATGTTCTTCATCAGGTCCGGCGCGGGAGGCGGCCCGTAGAACACAAAGGCCGCACTCAGATCGTGCCGGTGCGTTGCGAACAGAAAGCTCTTGCCGCCGCCCCAGCAGAAGCCCGCCACAAATAACTTGCCGCTCGCCGCTGGAAGTTTTTTGCCCCAGTCCGCCGCGGCGTCGAGATCCGTCAGGACCTGCGCATCGGGAAGAGACGACACTGCCCTGACCACCGCACTCTGGTCTGGAAACGCGCTTGTTCCGCCCGGATCTGCGGGTGCGAACGCTCCTCCACTGCCCGATGCCACTGGACCGACCCCGCTCAGCAGATCCGGTTCAACGACGATGTATCCGGCGCCCGCGACCTCATCGGCCATCTCTCGCGCCCAGTCGCTCAGCCCGAAGATCTCATGAATCATCACCACCACCGGGACCTTGTCCTTCACCTCCGGGTACACCACCCACGCCTGCAGCTTGCGCCCGCCCGGCTCCGTGATGGTTACGTACTCGCCGTGGCGTGGACTCTTCGCCAGGTTCACCTTCGCCCAATCCTGTGCGCTCGCTGCACCACACACCGCAACCACCGCCAACACACCCGCAACTCGTCTCATGCGCGCAGTCTACGACTCGCCGCTGGACGCGGCCAAGCGAATTTCACGCAAAGCAAAAGGGCGCAGCCTGAGCTGCGCCCTTCTGGATTGCCCGGAGTGCTAGACCTGTCCGCCCGCGAAGCTCTGCGCCAGATCGCCGACGATCGGAATTTTGTACCACTGTCCCTGGCTTGCTTTGATCAGCGCAATCAGCCAGAAGACGAACAGGATCAGCCGGATCGCCAGCCGGATCAGCATGAACAGCCACCACAGGATGTGCAGGCTCATCACGTTCAGTACGGCGAAGATGATGCCGATGCCCACCGCCACAATCGTCAGGGCGATGCACTGCCACGCGTGGAATCGCACGAACCTGTCGCGATTGTAGGGTTCGAGGACCAGGAACAGCACCGCAGGAATAAACGTAATGTATGCGATTGCCGCGGCCGCGTTGCTGGTCAGCCCCTGTCCTGCCCCGGGTGGCGGCGGAGGCGGCGGATACTGCGGCCCCGGTCCTCCGGCATTTCCCGGCGGCGGTGGTGGCGGCGTATATCCTCCACCCGGAGCGCTTGTGTAGCCCGTCGGAGGCGTCTGCGGCTGGCCTCCATACACCGGCTGATAGCCACCCGGGGCGCCGGTCGCGTGCTGCTCCGGCGGTGGTGGCAGCGGCTCCAGCGACTGTGCGGGAGGTGTTGGAAGTGGTGGAGGAGCTGGTGGTTGTGCCGGCTGCACTGTGTTCCACTCGCTGGCGCCGCCCATGCTTGTCTCCGAACTCGCGTCGCCGCCCGTTCCCTGCGGTCCTGCACCCGGTATCTGTGGATCGTCGATCATTCGTTCCTCGTAATTCGACAAACGCAAAGCGGCCTGAACTGCGGGGCCGCTCCTTGCATTCACCGATTTTCGTGTGCAGCCCTTCTACCACAGAATTCGTGCGTCCAGCAGTAGGAAAGTGCGTCGTCCGCCGATGCTTGTGGCTCAGGCTATCGGTTGTCGAACATGGATGACACGATGCCGCCCAGCACAGCGCCCGCACCCACATCGCGCACCGTTTCGCCGCGGTTGTGCGGCAGGTACGGCTCGAGTGCATGCGCCAGGTTCACCAGCGGCAGAGTCTGCAGCCACACCCGTCCGGGTCCTGTCAGCGCAGCGAGGAAGATGCCATCGCCTCCGAAGAACATGTTCCGGATGCCCTGAATGCGCGTGATGTTGAAGGCCACATTCGCCTGGAACGCGCCCACATGCCCGGGATGCACCCGCAGCGTCTCGCCGGGCTGCAGATCCTTCACCACTACCTCGCCGCTCAGCTCCAGCCATGTCGTCCCGTAGCCCGAGACCTTCTGCAGCAGGAAGCCGTCGCCGCCGAAGATCCCCGCACCCAGCGACTGCTGGAAGCCGACGCCAAGCTGGATCTGCGGCGTCGCGCAAAGGAAGCCATGCCGGTGAATCATGAACTCGTGCCCGGGCCCTACTTCGATCGGCAGAATGTGCCCCGGAATCTTGGTCGCGAACGCCACCTCACCCGGATAGCCCTGCGCCGTGTACTCCGTCATAAACAGGCTGCCGCCGCCGATGACGCGCTTCATCGCGCCGAAGAACCCGCCGCCGCCCATCATCTGCGTGTGCGTGGTCATCGCGATCGTCTGGGTCATCCAGCTCAGCTCGCCGGCCTCCGAGATCACGCTTTCGCCCGGCTGCAGCAGCACCTCCAGCACCGGCATCGTGGTTCCAACAATTCGGCTCTGCATCCTTCTTCCTTTCGTGCGCTGACGCACATAGCTCTTCGACGTTTCGCTCTCATCCTACGCTGTCCGTCGCGCAAAAGTTCCGTGCCTTTGTCTCTGCATCCAACTGAGGCTGGAGAGCCCTACCTGAATGCCCGCAGTCGCTACACCGAGCCGCCGCCGGTCCGCAAAACCGCAACCGTCGCAGGCCGCCACGCCAGAGATTCCGTGGCCCGCAATCCTGCGCGAGGCCCGCGCGCGCTTCAACATTCGCGGGCTGCGTCCCGGTCAACGCGAGATCCTCGACGCAGTTTTTCGCGCGCGTGACGTGCTAGGCATTCTTCCCACCGGTGCAGGGAAGTCGCTCACGTACCAGCTGCCCGCGCTCTTTTTACCGAAGCCTGTCGTCGTCGTTTCGCCGCTCATCGCGCTTATGCAGGACCAACAGGAGAAGGCCGCTGAAGCCTCCATCGCCGTCGAGAAGATCGACTCCACACTCTCGACCAGCGAAGCCCAGGCGGCGAGCGAAGCGATCGGCGAAGGCCTGCCGCAGCTCATCTATGTGACGCCGGAGCGTCTCGAGGACCGTGGCTTTCTCGACAAGCTCAACGACGGCGGCGGCATTTCGCTCTTCGTTGTCGACGAGGCGCACTGCATCTCGCAATGGGGACACGATTTTCGCCCCGCGTATCTCGGGCTTGGTTATGCACGCGAGTCGCTTGGCAATCCGCCCGTGCTCGCGCTCACCGCAACGGCGACAGAGCAGGTGGCGCAGGAGATTCTGGAACGCCTGCATGCCAGGAATCCTGTCGTGGTCAACACCGGCGCGGAGCGTACGAACATCTCGCTCGCCGTCTACCCCACCGTGAACCTCGACGCGAAGCTCGCGCGCGTGGGCACGCTGCTTGAAGAAGAGCAGGGAAGCGGCATCATTTACACCGCCAGCATCCGCTCCGCGAACGAGCTCCACGACTGGCTCAAGGAGCACGGCGTCGCCGTCGGCCGCTACCACGGCAAGATGCCCACGCGCGAGCGCGAGCGTATTCAGGCCGAGTTCATGCGCGGCGAGCACAAGGTGATGATCGCCACCAAAGCCTTTGGTCTCGGCATCGACAAGCCGGACATCCGCTTCGTTTATCACTTCGAATTTCCTGACTCGCTCGAGACCTACGCGCAGGAAGCCGGGCGTGCCGGACGCGACGGTCTGCCCTCACGCGCCATCCTGCTCTACCGCCTCGAAGACAAACGCATCCAGAACTTCTTTCTGCGCGGGCGCTATCCGAAGGCCGACGAGGTGCGCGCTGTGCTGAACACGCTGAACTCCACGCCGCTGTCACTCATCGCGATCGCGGAGCTCTCGCAGACCGGCCGCCGGCGAACGCAGGTGATCCTGTATCTTCTGCGCGAAGCACGCCTCGTTCGTCGCGGACGCAGCGGCTACACGCTCAGGCATCACGAACCCCTCTCCGACGCCGAGATCAACCTGCTGCTCGCCGATTACACCGAGCGCGCCAATCGCGACAAGGAGCGTCTCGCCGAGATGATGCACTACGCGCAGGCTGCAACCTGCCGCACCCAGATTCTGCGGGTGTACTTCGGCGAAGAGCCCGGCGATCCCTGCAACCGTTGCGACAACTGCGCGCGCGGCGCGAACGCGGATGCCGACCTGAACGAACCAAAGCCGAAGCGCCGCCGCAAACGCGCCACCGAAACTCCCGCACCGCCCGAAGCCGCAGATACGAGCAACATCACCGTCATCGAGACGATCCATGGCGAGATCCGCACCACCGCACCCGAGACCCTGCCCCATGCCGAGCCCGAAAAGTTCGCCATCGGCGATCGCGTCCGCCACCGCACCTTCGGCCTCGGCCGCATACGCGACCTGCTCGGCTCCGCGGCGCTGGTGCACTTTCCCAAGGCCGGCGACCGGCGCGTGCATACGGACTTCCTGAAACCGGCGAAGTAGCAGGACGCCGTTGCCCGGCTGCGATACTCTTATGCGAGAGCCCATGTCTGTTCCGACTTTGAGCGTCGTCGTCCCCTGCTACAACGAGCAGGAAAGCATCGAGGCCTGCCATCAACGGCTCACCGAGGTGCTCGCCGGCACCGACGGCACGTACGAGATCATCTACGTCAACGATGGCTCACGCGACAACACCGCGGCGCTGCTCGAGCAGATTCACGCGCGCGATCCGCACGCCGTAGTGCTTCCACTGTCGCGCAATTTCGGCCATCAGCCTGCGGTGAGCGCAGGCCTCACGGCTGCCCTCGGACAGGCTGTCGTGATTATCGACGCGGACCTGCAGGATCCGCCCGAGCTCATCCCCGAGATGGTCGCGCTGTGGCGCTCAGGATACAAGGTCGTCTACGGCATACGCCAGCACCGCGAGGGCGAGACGGGCTTCAAACTCTGGACGGCGGCGGTGTTTTATCGCGTCATTAATTCGCTTTCGGACGTAGAAATCCCGCTCGATACAGGGGACTTCCGGCTCATCGATCGCGTTGTCGTCAACGTCTTCCTTCGCATGCCGGAGCGGCATCGCCTGCTGCGCGCCATGTGGAGCTGGATCGGGTTCCCGCAGGTTGGGCTGCCGTATCAGCGCGCTGCGCGCTTCGCAGGCGAAACAAAATATCCGCTGCGCAAGATGCTTGGCCTCGCACTGGATGGCATCGTCAGCTTCTCCACGGTGCCGCTGCGCCTTGTAACGTTGCTCGGATTTCTATCTGCTGGCGCCGCGTTCCTCGGCATCCTCTACACACTATTCGTTCGGCTACTGACGCACTCGTGGGTTCGTGGATGGGCGATGAGCTTCATCGGAATGCTATTTATGGCTGGCGTGCAGATGCTTTGCCTTGGAATTCTCGGGGAATACATCGGCCGCATCTACACCGAATCCAAGCAGCGACCGCTCTTCATCCATCACGAAATTCTGCGCCGCGAAGCGGTCGAACCCGCGCCCGAAACAACGCGCGCGCTGTAGTAAACTCGC
>DASYBN010000102.1:0-8511 GCA_036500785.1 Acidobacteriaceae bacterium | reverse complement strand
CGTCGGCTGGTGTGGCGATGCCGCCGGCGGAGAAGTTGGGGACGGGGAGTTTGCCGGCTTCGGCGACCATGCGGATGAGTTCGTAAGGGGCGCCGTGGACCTTGGCGGCGTTGTAGAGTTCTTCGTCGCCGAGGACGGTGAGGGATTTTATTTCGCGCACGATCTGGCGCATGTGCTGGACGGCGTGAACAACGTCGCCGGTTCCGGCTTCGCCTTTGGTGCGGATCATGGCCGCGCCTTCGGCGATGCGTCGACAGGCCTCGCCGAGGTTGCGGGCGCCGCAGACGAAGGGGGTGGTGAAGGCGTGCTTGTCGATGTGGAAGGTCTCGTCGGCGGGGGTGAGGACCTCGGACTCGTCGATGAAGTCGACGCCAAGCTCCTCGAGGACCTGCGCCTCGACGAAGTGGCCGATGCGGGCCTTCGCCATAACGGGCAGCGAGACGGCAGCCATGATCTCCTTGATGAGCTTGGGGTTGGCCATGCGGGCGACGCCGCCCTCGGCGCGGATCATGGCGGGTACGCGCTCGAGCGCCATGACGGAGACCGCGCCGGCTTCTTCTGCAATGCGCGCCTGCTCGACGTTCATGACGTCCATGATGACGCCGCCCTTAAGCATCTCGGCGAGGCCGGTCTTGAGGCGGAGCGAGGGCGCGGATCCGTTGGGGTTGTGACCGTTCTTCTGGGACATAGGGAGACCTCCCGCTGGCGTGAGAGGAGATTTTCTGGGACGCCAAGATGTAGTTTAGCGCGAGTGGAGGATGGATTCTGATATTGTGGCCTGCTATGCGGTCGGGCCGGTCGAGGGTAGGGATCTGCGCAGCGGCGCAATCTGCTGCGACTCTGCTGTGTGAGAGGTGAGCGATGCCGGGTGCCGGATGGGCAGTGCCGATGGATGGCGGCGCGTGGGCGCGCACGATCGTAGACGTTTACATGCTGTGGTTTACGTTTCTGATTGTGGCGAACATCGTCGCGGCGAGCTGGTGGTTTGCGCGCGCGCCGGAGACGGTGGTGCGGACGATCATGATGGCGCCGGTGTGCTGGGCGATGGTTTTGGCCGACCTGGCGACGGCCGCGATGACCTTCGTAGTCGCGGCTACGGTGAAGCCGTGGGCGCCGCCGGGGTTCGAAGCGCTTATTAATGGAGCAGGGATTGCGAACGCTCTGATCGCGATTGCGTTCGCAGTGGTGTGGTACCTGGGATGGTCGCACTGGCGGCACAGAGAGCGCAGCGCGGCGGGTTTCCGAGCGGCGGGAACTGTTAAATAGCGGCGCTATTCGACGGGAAGGAAGAGCGCGAAGAGCGTGCCGGATCTCTGTGCGAGCTGTGAGGAGCGAAGCGTCAGGGTGCCACCGTGGCGTACCACGATCTCGTGGGTGATCCAGAGCCCGAGGCCGGTTCCACTGGCGCCTTTGGTTGTGAAGAAGGCCTCGAAGATGCGGGCCTGCGTTTCGGGGGAGATGCCGGAGCCGCTGTCGGCGACCGTGATCGCGACGCCGTGACGGCCGGTGCGCCAGTCGGTGGCATTGCGCGTGCGGATGAGAAGACGTCCGCCGTGGGCTCCGATTGAGTCGATCGCGTTGCTGATGAGATTGCTGAGGACCTGGCGTATTTCGCCCTCGAAGCACATAACGGAGCGCGTGGCGCGGTCGCGCATTTCGAGCGATATGCCGCAGTTGGCGAGCCTGCCGCGATACAGCGGAAGTGTGCTGTCGATCAGATCGCCGGGGCGCACAGAGCGTGGTTTCGTGGATTGGCGGTAGAAGCGGAGGGTCTGGGTCGCAATGGCGGAGACGCGCTGGAGCTCGAACTCGGCCTCGGCCAGATACTCTTTCGCCTCGGGAGAAATGGACGCCCGCTGCGCGAGATAGAGCAGGTTCGTGATGGCCTCCAGCGGATTGTTGATCTCATGCGCGATGGAACTGGCGAGCCGGCCGACGACAGCCAGCTTTTCGGTTTGGAGCAAGGCCTGTTCTGCCCGTCGTTTTTCGGTGACATCGACACCGAAGACGAGAATCCCGGAGATCTGATCGTTGGCGTCGCGCATCGGTTGATAGACGAAGTCGAGCGTTCGCTCTTCGAGCTCGTGGGAGCCGGGCCGCGCGAGCTTCAGTGAGGTTCCGCTGCCGATGAAGGGCGTTCCGGTTCGATAGACCGTGTCCAGAATGTCGATGAAGCCCTGCTGCTTGACCTCAGGAATCGACTCCACGACGGAGCGGCCGATGATGTCGCGGTCGCCGATGAGCTGCTGGTAGGGCCGATTGGTGCGGTCGAAGACGTGGTCCGGCCCGCGCAGAACCGCAAAGAACGCGGGCGCCTGCTCGAAGAGATCGGCGAGCCGCTGGACCTCCTGCCGCAGCGTCATTTCGGTCGTGTGCTTCAGAGTGGTCTCGGTACAGACGACCATCATGCCGGCAATGTTGCCGTCAGACGTGCGGATCGGGCTGTAGCTGTAGGTCCAGTAGACGTCCTCCAGCTTGCCATCGCGCAGGATAGGGACGAGCTGATTCTCGTGCCACGTGGCCTCGCCGCGCTGCATGACGCCTTCGATCTGCGGGCCAATGATGGGCCAGATCTCCGGCCAGCACTCGATCCCTCGCTGGCCGAGCGCGCGTGGATGTTTGTCCGTGCGAAGGCTGTTGCTGAACGCATCGTTGTAGAACTGGACGAGGTCCGGTCCCCACATGAGGAGCATGGGATGCCGCGAGGACAGGATGATGTTGACGGTGATGAGCAGAGCGTCGGGCCAGGTTTCGACCGGACCTACGGGCGTGCGGCTCCATTCGTAGTCGCGCGTGCGGTCGGCCATCTCGCCCTCGCCGAAGATCAGACTGTGGCGGCGAGCTGCGAAGGGAGAGACGGCCGGATTCGTCGGTGCAGTGGCAGCCATCAAGGGCGGTCCTTGGACGATGTTGGGACGCCCTCCATCTTAGCGCGGCGGCCTCTGAACTACTCCTGCTTTGGTGCGCCCGGGATCGAAATGTCGAGCGGTGTTACGGGACCGAGCTGGTTGAGCGGCGGCTTGATTTCGGAGTCATTGCCGACGACCACGATGGCCAGTTTTTCGGGCTGCACGTATTTTTGCGCAACGCGAGCGACATCGGCGGATGTGACCTTCTCGACGCCGGCGCGGTATCGCTCAAGGAAGTCCGGCGGGTAACCGTAGACCGCGAGCGTGACCTGCTGGCCGAGGACCTTTTCGGGCGAGTCGTAGTTGAAGATGAAGCTGTTGAGAAGGTCGTCCTTGGCTTTGCGCAGCTCGTCCGGCGTGGGCGGCTCGGTGCGCAGCTTGCGGACCTCGTCGAGTGTGGCCTTCGTCGCAGCATCAGTGGAAGAGCTCTTGGTGCCGAGGCCGACGGCGAAGAGGCCGGGGTGATCGTAGGCCGCGCCGAACTCGCCGCCGACGTCGTAGGCGAGACCGAGCTTGGTGCGGACCTCCTGCACAACGCGCGAGCCGAAGCCGCCGGAGAAGACCTCATTCATGACGGAGAGCGCGTAGAAGTCCGGATTGCGCTCCTCGGTGCCGAGGCCGACCATGTAGACGTTGGATTGGTCGACGTCGCCCTTGTTCGCGAAGTAGATGCCGGGCTTGGGTTCTTGAAAGGTGATCTGCGGGGCGGGAAGCTCCGTGCCCTGCGCGATGGGCGAAAACGCGGCGCGGAGCTTCGCTTCCATCTCGTCGATCTTGAAGTCGCCGATCACGCCGACGATGATGTTGGCGCCGGTGACGGTGCGCTCGTGCCAGGCTTTCAAGTCGTCGAGCGTGACAGCCGAGACGGTGGCGATCTGCGGGATACGGCCGTACGGATTCGCGGAGCCGTAGGCGATCTCGACGGCCTCACGGCTGGCGATGGCGGAGGCGTCGTCGTTGCGGCGGAGAATGCCGGTGATCTCGCGGCGCTTGGCGAGGTCGAGCTTCGATTGCTGGAAGCTCGGATGCAGCAGAAGGTCCATCGCAGTCGCGAAGACGGGGTCGAAGTCGCGCGCGAAGCTGTTCCAGCTGATGTAGGTGGAGGCCTGTCCGCCGCCGGTTTCGACGGTCGCTGCTTTGGCGGCGAGCTGGTCGTCGAGCACGTCGCCTGACACGCTCGTGGTGCCGCTTGTGCGCCATGCGGTGCCGTAAAGCGAGACGAGGCCGACCTTGGCCGCGGGCTCGTCTCGGCTGCCGCCGCGAATGCGGACGAAGCCGGTGATGAACGGAAGCTCATGGTCTTCGACGAGGAAGAGTTGCACGCCATTGGGCAGCGTGACGCGGGTGGGCTCGGCGGGTTTGAAAGCGTTGAGCGGAGGGATCGCGATCGACTTCCACGGCTGCGCGCCAGGCTGGTTCTGGATGGGCTGCGGGGTTTGTGCGGCGAGTGTCGTTGCCAGGCAGAGAGCGAGCGTAGGCACCGTAATCGAGGTGTGCAGCTTCATCGCGCACCTCCGTTGCCGGCCGGGGCTTGTGGTGTGGTCGGCTGCGGTGGCGGTGGCGTCGTGCTGGGCGGAGTTGTCGGCTTGGCGGGCGTTGTTGGGGTGGCGGGCTTCGGCTCGGGCTGCGCGGGCGCCGCGGTTGGCGGCGGAAGCGGAGTGGAAGGTGCGTTGGTCGCGGGCGGAGCGGCGGGTTCGACCGGCGGTGCCGATGGTTGCGGAGCGGCGAACTCGATGCGTGCCGTGGTCCGGTTGGATTCGACGAAGGTCTCCTGCGCCACGCGGCGGATGTCGGCCTTTGTCACGGCGTCAATCTGCTGAAGTTGGCGGAACATCTCGCGCCAGTCGCCGTAGCGCGTCTGGTAGTCGGCGAGCATGTTTGCGAGCGTCGCATCGTCGCCCAGCGAGCGCAGAAGGTCAGCGCGTGCCCGGGATTTGAAGCGCTCCAGCTCGGCGTCGGTGACGTCGGTGGACTTCAGCTTGTCGAGCTCCTTGTGAATCGCGGGCTCCATCTCTGCGGCGGTGTGGCCCTGCATGGGCACGGCGTAGAACGCGAACAGGCCTGGATACTTGACGCCGGGGAAGTCGCCAAAGCCTTCAGCGACGACTGCGATGCGCTGATCGCGCACGAGCGAGCGATATAGGCGCGAGGTGCGGCCGTTCGAGAAGATGTCGGTGATGGCGTCGTAGACTGCATCATCGGGCGAGCGGTAGTCGGGTTTGTGATAGCCCTCGAGGTAGATGGGCTGCGTCGCCTCATGCATCACGACGTCGCGCTCAGCGGTCTGCTTGGGCTCGACTGTTGTCATGCCCTCGGGTGGAGGGCCGGCGGGGATCGCGCCGAAGTAGCGCTCCAGCATCGGCAGCGCGGTCTTGATCTCGAAGTCGCCGACAACCGCGACGACGATGTTTGCGGGCACGTAGTACTTCTTGTGAAACGCAGCGGCTTCGGTAGCGGAGACTTGCGTAATCTCGCTCTCCCAGCCGACGCCGGGCACTCCGTAGTGGTGCGCCATGTACGCTGCGGCGAGGAACTCTTCAACGAGGCGGCCTTCAGGGGAGGAGTCGATGCGCATGCGGCGCTCTTCGTTAACGACGTCGCGCTCCTTGTAGAACTCGCGCGCGACAGGCCAGCCGATGCGGCTGGATTCGAGATAGGCCCAGAGCTCCAGGCGGTTGGAGGGCATCGACCAGAAGAACTGCGTGGTGTCCTCGCCTGTGGACGCGTTGAGGTCGACCGCGCCGTTCTCTTCGGCGATCTCGGAAAACTGGTTGGGAACGACATACTTCTGCGCGGCGGCGATGGCATCGTCGAAGGTCTTCTTGAGCACGGCGAGCTTCGCGGGGTCCTGGCCGACGCGCTTGCGCAGCTCGGCATCGTAAGCGGCGTAGGCGACTTCAACTTTGTCGAGCGCGGCCTTCTCGGCGGGGTAGTTCGTCGTACCGATCTCGGTGGTGCCCTTGAAGGCGATGTGCTCGAACATGTGCGCGAGGCCGCTCTCACCGCCGGGGTCGTTGGCGGAGCCTGCGTTCACCTCGGTATAGAAGCTGAAGACCGGAGCCTCATGACGTTCGCAGAGCACGAGCGTCAGGCCGTTGGGGAGCACTTTGACCGTTGTGCGGGCGGCGAGGTTCTTCTCGAACGTATCTTGTGCCGTGGGGGGCTGCGACTGTGGAGCCTGCGCGTGCGAGAGAGGCGAAAGAGAAGCTGCAACAGTGAATGCGATTGCAAGAGCGGAAAGGCGAAGCGGGGAGATGGGCACGCGGGCAGATGCCTCCTGCTGTCCATGATAGACGCTGCGCCAGTGAGCGTTGCGCCCGTTCGGAGCGAGTATTCTGTTGGCAGTTCTCGCAAGGAGTATGGAGTGAAGAGGGTTGGGCTACTGACGGCCGCGGTGGTGTTGAGTGCGTTCAGTGCGCGCGCCATCATCATTCGGCACGATGTTCCGGATGCGAAGTACAAGGTGGATGCGAAGGAGTTTCCGCAGCTCGCCGATCTGCCGGGCTCTGGCGAAGGCGTGCTGGTGTCGCCCGTCTGGGTGGTCACCGTGGCGCGCGCGGTTGCGGGCAAGGATGTGAGTGAGGTGGTCATCAACGGCGTGCCGAGAGCCGTCGCTCGCGTGGTGATTCATCCTGGGTATACGCCCGCGCATCCGGAGATGGAACGGGGGGACGCGGCGCCGCTGATGCTGTTTGAGCGCGATGTGGATGACATCGCGATGCTGGAGCTGAAGGAACCCGTGACCGACGTGCTGCCGGTGGCGATGTACCGGGGGAACGAGGAGCAGAGCGAGGTGGCGGAGATCTTCGGCAAGGGCATGACCGGCGACGGTCTGCACGGAGAGGACGCGAACTCGCCGCGCCGAGGCGAGCTGCGTCGCGCATACACGCGTGTGGAGCAGGCCAACGGCCGCTGGATCACGCTGCAGTTTCACTCCAAGCGTGAGGCGCAGCCGCTGGAAGGCATGCCCGGCGACGGTGATGAGGGCGGGCCGGTGCTGATCAAGGTCCACGGCACGTGGGCGCTCGCGGGACTTGTCTCACGCAAGTACGCGGTCGGCGATCTCAGCACGTACATGTTTTTTCACTACGGCAACGAGACGTATGTGACGCGGATCTCGCACTACAGCCCGTGGATCGACAGTGTGATGGTGAACGACACGGCGGAGCCTGCCGCGGCCGCTGACTCGCCGACCGCTCCCTAGCTTGTTGCCGAAGGAAGCGTGGCGTCGGGCTGGCGGGAGTGTTCCATCAGCCAGTCCTGCGCGGCGAAGCCCTTTCCGCTCCGCGGCGCGCGAACGTAGCTTCCGTCGGGCTGCATGAGGCGCGCTTTGACGTCATCGCGCAGATACACCTCAAGGATTTCGTAGCGCAGGCGATGCGCGAGCGATTCATCGGTGACCGGGAAGATGACCTCGCAACGCTCGTAGAGATTGCGCTGCATCCAGTCGGCGCTGCCGGAGAATATCTCCGCTGCGCCGCCGTTCTCAAACCAGAAGATGCGGCTGTGCTCGAGGAATCGGCCGACGATGGAGCGCACGCGAATGCGCTCGCTGAGGCCTTTGATGCCAGGACGAAGCGTACACATGCCGCGAATGATGAGGTCGATCTCGACGCCGGCTTGGGATGCAGCGTAGAGCGCGTCGATTGTTTTCAGGTCGATAAGCGCGTTCATCTTGGCGATGATGCGTGCCGGCCGGCCGGCCTTCGCGTGCTCCGCCTCGCGGGCGATGAGCGCCAGAAAGTCCATGGCGAGCGTGACGGGCGCGACCATGAGCGGGCGATAGGCCTCGGGGCCGGCATCCCACTCGGCGGTGAGATAGCGGAAGACGCGCTGCACGGCGTTGGTGATCTCCGGGCGTGCGGTGAGCAGGCTGACGTCGGTGTAGAAGCGGGCCGTGGAGGGGTTGTAGTTTCCCGTGCCGAGGTGTGCATAGCAGCGCAGATTTCCGTCGGGATCGCGGCGAACGAGCAGAGCGAGCTTGCAGTGCGTCTTGTAGCCAAAGATGCCGTGATAGACCTGCACCCCGGCGTCTTCCAACTCGCGCGCCCAGCGGATGTTCGACGCTTCGTCGAAGCGAGCCATCAGTTCGATCACGACGGTGACGTCGATGGTTTGGGCAGCTTCGGTGAGCGCGCGGAAGATGGGCGAGTTCGCGCTGGTGCGATAGAGCGTCTGCTTGATGGAGACAACGTTGGGGTCGACGGTGGCGGCCTCGATGAAGTTCTCGACGGCGCTGTAGCTGTCATAAGGGTGATGGAAGAGCAGGTCGCGCTTGCGTATCTCGTCGAAGATATCGTTGGAGGTTTTGCTGAGCTTCATCCGAAAGCCGTGGAACTCGGGGAACTTGAGCTCCGGCATATCGAGGGCGCTGTAGAGGTCCATGAGGCGCGAGAGGTTGACGGGAGCTTCGGTCTTGAACACCTGCCACGGGTCGAGCTCGAAGTTGAGGCTGAGGCGTTCGACGATCTCGTCGGAGGCAGCGGAGTCGATCTCCATGCGCACAACGTCGCCCTTGCGGCGGTTGTGCAGTTCTTCGGCTACGCTGTCGAGCACCGTGCGGCTCTCTTCCTCTTCGAGGTAGAGGTTGCTGTTGCGCGTG
>DASYBN010000101.1:0-3275 GCA_036500785.1 Acidobacteriaceae bacterium | reverse complement strand
TGCGGTCGGCCTGCACGAGAATGCCGGGAAACTTTTGCGCGGTGAAGCCCTCATGCTTGAACGACAGCGTGTACTGCCCGATTGGCAGGTCGTTCAGCGTGTAACTGCCCTGGCTGTTCGACCGCGCGGTGCGGGTGAGCTTCGTGTCCTGTTCGACTGCGACGACGTCCACGTCAGGGATGGCGCTGCCGGAGGGATCAGTTACGGTGCCGGTGATACCGCCCAGCGTCTGCTGTGCGAGCGACGCTGACGGCGCTGCGAGCAGAAGCACCAAAAACAAGGCAGACAATGTTGAACAAAACTTGCGCATCACGGGACAGCCTCCTGAAAGTGGGACACGTAGTGCTATGCAGATACAGCTCGGCCTCCCCTCGAATGCGAGGGCGATAACTGGAGTCAGTTAAAAGAGAGGCCGAACGTCTGGAAGATCTGAGCTAATGCGAACTGCGCGACGGCAGGCGGGATGGTGGTCGAAAGTGTGTCTTGCCTGGCCTGGAACGCAGCCCCATATCCGCCGCCAAATGCGCCGGAGAGGAGTGGTTATAGGTTTGCCCGTACCACTTCCCGGTACGGGGATGGTCTCAGAACAATAAATTTCGGCCGATGTTCAGAGCATAACTGAACCATGCGCAAGGTCAATCGAAAAGATCACTGTGGAAATCGGTTAACGAACTTTCGTCAGACCATCGCAGAACGACAGCGTCAGCAACCCCACTTACCCGCCGGGGCGTCTATCGGCCTGTGGGGCTGAGTGCGCCTCGCGGAAGGAGCAACAAATGACTGCGGGCGATGTGCTGGTGGAGAAGCTGATCGAATGGGGCGTAGATACGATCTTTGGCCTGCCTGGCGACGGGATCAACGGCGTCATGGAATCGCTACGCAAGCAGCAGAAGAAGATCCGGTTCATCCACGTGCGCCACGAGGAGTCCGCCGCATTCATGGCATGCGCGTACGCGAAGTTCACCGGGCGTCTCGGTGTGTGTCTCGCCACCTCCGGCCCCGGCGGTATTCATCTGCTGAACGGCCTATATGACGCGAAGATGGATCAGCAGCCGGTGCTGGCAATCACCGGCATGCAGTTCAACGACGTCACAGGAACGTACTCGCAGCAGGACGTTGAGCTGGACAAGCTGTTCATGGACGTCGCCTGCTACAACAACCGCGTCATGAGCGCGCCGCACATGGAGCCGGTTGCGGACCTCGCAATTCGTTCCGCGATCGACAAACGTGGTGTCGCGCATATCACCATCCCGATCGATGTGCAGAGCGCTCAGGTGGGCAAGCACGACCGCTCCGAGCGCAATCGCGCGAACCACACGTCGACTGTCCGCGCGATCAGCGGCAATGTCGCGCCGATGGAGGACATCAAGGCCGCGGCTGAAGTCATCAACAAGGGCAAGCGCATTGCGATTCTTGCCGGCCAAGGCGCGCTGCACGCGAGCGACGAACTGCTCCAGCTCGCTGAGCTGCTGGGAGCGCCGATCGTGAAGCCACTGCTCGGCAAGGGCTGCGTGCCCGATGATTCGCCATATACAACCGGCGGCATCGGCTTGCTGGGAACCGCGCCGAGCGAAGAGGTGATCGAGAACTGCGACACGCTGATCATGGTCGGCACATCGTATCCCTACATCGAGTACCTGCCGAAGCCGGGCGATTGTAAATGCGTGCAGATCGACTCGAACGCGCAGCGCATCGGTTTGCGCTATCCGGTGGAAGTGGGGCTCGTCGGCGACTCCAAGAAGACGCTCAAGATGTTGCTGCCGATGCTGAAGCGCAACAGCTACCGCCGCTTCCTCGAGCGCGCGCAGAAGAGCATGAAGGACTGGAACGCCGTGCTGGAGAAGGAAGGAACAAGCACAGCGATGCCGATGAAACCGCAGGTCGTCGGCTGGCAGCTGTCGAAGTGGACGAAGGAAAACGCGATCATCTGCTCAGACTCCGGCACGAACACGACCGTGTGGGCGCGCTACATGATGGCGAAGAAGGGACAGATGCATTCGTGCTCAGGCAATCTGGCCACCATGGCGTGCGGCATGCCGTATGCGATTGCCGCGCAGGTCGCCTATCCAGACCGCCAGGTGATCGCGGTCGTCGGCGATGGCGGTTTCACGATGCTGATGGGCGAGATCATCACAGCGGTCGCGTACAAGCTGCCGATCAAGTTCGTGATCATCAAGAACAACACGCTCGGTCAGATCAAGTGGGAGCAGATGGTCTTCCAGGGAAACCCGGAGTACCAGTGTGAGCTCTTCCCGATCGATTTCGTCGCGCTCGCAAAGGCCGTTGGAGCGAACGGTGTGCGCATCGACGATCCGCGCGCTGCCGGCGAACAGCTCGGCAAAGCTCTCGCGATGCCCGGGCCGGTGATCATCGAGGCAGTCGTCGATCAATACACAGCGATGTTGCCGGCGAAGATCACACCGGAACAGGCTGTGAAGTTCTCCGAGGCGCTGATTAAAGGAGAGCCGAATCGTATGCGCATCGCCCTGACCGCGGCCAGCGACACAGTGCGGCAGGTGGTGTGACGAAGGCGAACGCACAAGCTTCGCCCCGAGAGCGCACGATGATCTCCTCCGGCCTGACGATCGGCGACACTTCCGCGACGGCGTACACCATTCCCACCGATGCTCCGGAGGCGGACGGCACATTCGCGTGGAGCTCCACCACGATGATTGTCGTGGAGATCGCCTGTGACGGCCAGCGCGGCCTGGGCTATACATACTCGCACACGACAGCGGCGCCGCTCGCGCGCGAGCTGATGATGGCACACGTCGCCGGACGCAGTCCCTTCGACACCAACGCATTGTTCTCCTCGATGCGCCACGCGCAACGCAACTATGGACGCGACGGAATCGCCGCGACAGCGCTGTCCGCAATCGATATCGCGTTATGGGATCTGAAGGCGAAGCTGCTGGGAACGCCGCTCTGCGCATTGCTCGGCCAGATGCGCGACGGAGCGCCCGTGTACGGCTCGGGCGGATTCACAACCTACACCGACGAGCAGCTACGCGCGCAACTCGGCGGCTGGGTTCGAGATGGAATCCCACGCGTAAAGATGAAGATCGGCACGCATCCGGGCGATGACCTCCGACGCGTAAAGGTCGCGCGTGAAGCGATCGGTGATGCAGCGGAGCTATTCGTCGATGCCAACGGAGCGTACTCGCGCAAGCAGGCGCTTGCGTTTGCCGAGCGCTTTGTAGCTGAGTACAACGTGACGTGGTTCGAGGAGCCGGTAAGCTCGGACGATCTCGCCGGCCTGCACCTGCTGCGCAATC
>DASYBN010000100.1:0-5307 GCA_036500785.1 Acidobacteriaceae bacterium | reverse complement strand
AAGGTCGCCGATGCCGACTTTCCCACCCGCTGGGGACAGTTCCGCATCCTCGGCTTCGAAGGCCTCACCACACCCGGCGAGCCCAACCGTCAGCCCCTTGAGAGCGCCGTTGCTCTCGTCATGGGTGACATCCACGCGTGTGCGGCCGACGGAAGTCCCGTCTCGCCCATCGTCCGCATTCACTCGCAGTGCACCACCGGTGATGTATTCCACTCTCTTCGCTGCGACTGCCATGACCAGCTGCACCTCGCGCTCGCGCGCATCGCCGAAGAAGGCGCCGGCATCCTGCTCTACGAGCAGCAGGAGGGGCGCGGCATCGGCCTGATGGCCAAGCTCAAGGCCTACGAATTACAGGACCAGGGTCTCGACACCATCGAAGCTAACATCGAACTCGGCTTCGAGGCCGACCACCGCAACTTCGAGCTGCCGGCTGCCATTCTGAAGCAGCTCGGCGTCACCTCTGTCCGCCTTCTCACCAATAATCCGGAGAAGGTCGAAGCGCTCGAAGCCTCTGGCATCACGGTCGCCGAGCGCCTCTCGGCCGAGATTCCCGTCGAGCCCACCTTCGAGCGCTACCTCGAAACGAAACGCGACAAGATGGGTCACCTGGTCGGCTGAGTTCGTCGCTTCTGTGCGCTTCTAGCTGTCCCCATAGACCGTCACCGCTGCGCCGTGCACCACCTTTGCCGCGTCGCTCGCAAGAAACAGAATCACTTTCGCGATGTCCTCCGGCTTCGCCCAGGCGTCGAACTTCGCATCCGGCATCGCCGCCCGGTTCGCCTTCGTGTCGATGATGCTCGGCAGAACAGAGTTCACGCGCACGCCGGTCCCGCGGGTATCGGCCGCCAGCGAGTCCATCAGCGCGAGCGATGCCGCTTTCGACGCCGCATACGCCGAAGCTCCCGCGCCATGATCCAGCGCCGCCTTCGCCGACACATTCACCACCGCCCCGCGTCCGCGCTTCAACATCCCGGGCACAACCGTCTGGGCTAGCACATAGGCCGCCCGCAGATTGAGATTCAGCATTCGATCGAGCTCAGCCGGCGCGAGTTTCCAGAGCTCAACACCGCCCGTATAACCTCCTACAGTGTTCACCAGTACATCGATCCGGCCGATCTCCTCGACGAGCTTCGCAACGGCAGTCGCATCCAGGACGTCCACTGCGCGCCCAATCATCTGCGTCTCCCGTCCTGCAGCCGCACGCCTGAGCTCAGCAAGCTCGTTCTCGCTGTGGTACGGAACAACCACCTTCGCTCCCTCCTCCAGAAACGCCAGCGACACCGCGCGTCCAAGTCCGCCCGTTCCTCCGGCGATCACCGCAACTTTTCCTGCAAAATCGATCTTCATTTCTGCTCCTCTCTCGCCCTCACCAGCTTCGCCGTCGTCACCGCCTGGCCGACATGCCGCGATGTGTGCTCCGCGCAATGAATCAACAATCCGCCTACGGTTGTCGGCAGTTGCCTGCGTCCGACGCCGCGGAACTCCTCGTAGCTCTCCGGCGCGAACGCCCGCACGCGCTCCTTAGCACTCGCCACGCCGTCGCGAAACTCCCGCAGCACCTCCGCCGCCGTCGCAGCGTCCATCTCGGTCTTCAGCGCCGCAAGCTGCGTCTCACCGAGCATCCGATTCTCCGCATAGGTCAACATCCTGTCCAGCGATCGCGCAATGTGCCGCAGATGAAACGACACCGGAGCCACGCCACAGGGCCGTGCGGCCATTGCGTCATCGCTCAGGTCGCCGCACCATTTCGCCACGTCCTCCTCCGCCAGCTCAAGTGCGTAAATTACCGCCCGCCGCACCACGTCCAGTTCGGCGTGCATCCCGCTCATCCACGGCTCCGCTGCGTTCGAAACCTGCTTCTCCATCAAAGCCCTTCTTTCTGCCGAAACTCGCGCACAACCTGCGCTACATCACGATGCTCGGACTCCACCGCCAGATTCATCGCGCGCATATCCTCTTCACTCACCTTGCCAGCCAGCCGCTCCATCGCCGTTTCAATCTGCGGCCAGCGGCGCAGCGAATCCTCGCGCACCAGCGGTACCGCCTCATAAGGAGGAAAGTAGTGCCGGTCATCCTCTAACGCGACAAACCCCATCGCGCGGATCGCTCCATCCGTCGAGTTCCCTGCCACGATATCCACCTGATGCGCAGCGAGCGCGCGATACAGCAGCCCGAGCTCCATCGTCCTTGGCGGTCCCTCGAACTGCAAACCATAGGCCGCACTCAAACCGCGCAGTCCATCGGGCCGCTCTGCGAACTCATAGCCAACACCCAGGCGCATGTGCGGGTTCACCGCGGCCACATCGGAGATCGTCCGCAGCTGGAGCCGCTTCGCATCGTCTGCCCGCATTACCATCGCAAACGTGTCCTGAAACCCCAGCCCCGGCCCCACGCGCACACCAAACCGCTGCTCATAAAGTTTCGCGACGCGCGCGTGCACGCACGCCTCATCGCACGTTCCCGCGGGTGGCAGCGGCTGCTTCAGAATCGCGGTCAGCGCAGTTCCGGTGTACTCCACATATCCATCAATGCGATCCGCCACCAGCGCCTGCTGACACAAATAACTGCCCGCCAGCCAGAACCTGCGCTCCACCTTCCCTCCGCCGCTGGATTCGATCTCCTGCGCGAGCAGCTCGCCCAGCACTACCTGCTCGGTGAAGTCCTTTGCGCCGATCACGATGTGCGAGGACCGCGGTGGCGCACACGCCGTCAGCATCGCCAAACCCGTTAAAGCGAGAGCGCCGACAACTCTGCGTGCGAATCTCACCGCCGCACCACGAGCCGCTTCTCAGCAAGTCCCAGCACTCCATCCGCGCACAAAGCCAGCAGCGCCGCCGGCACCGCTCCCGCGAGCACCAGCCCGTTGTCCACGCTCGCCACGCCGCGGAAGATCAGCTCGCCCAAGCCGCCCGCACCAATCGCCGCGGCAATGGTCGCGACGCCTACGCAGGTCACCGTCGCCGTGCGCACGCCCGCGAGGATGACGCTAGCTGCCAGCGGCAGCTCCACACGAAAAAGCCTTTGCGCGCCCGTCATCCCAAGCGCATTCGCCACGTCCACCAGCGCCGGATCGATGCCACGAATTCCCGCATAGGTATTGCGCAGAATCGGAAGTAGCGCGTAGCCAACCAGCGCAACAATCGCAAGCCTCGCCGCGCGGTCGCCGAGAAACGGCACCGGCAACAGAAGCCCGAAGAGCGCCAGGCTGGGGATCGTCTGCAGAATGTTTGCGACCGCGAGCACGGGCCGCGCCAACCGTTCACGCCGGGTCAGCAGAACTCCCAGAGGTACACCGATCAGGATCGCGAACAGCATCGCGCTTCCCGTCAGCCACACGTGCTCAAAGGTCAGACGCGCAATCTGCGTTCCATACTGATCGAGGAATGTCCTCACGACGCGAACTCCGGCCGCGTCCGACGCGCCGCCTGCACGTACGCCTGCATCGCTGAGTTGGGCAACGCGAGCACCTCCGCCGAGCGAACATCGGCAGCCACTGTCCCGTCTTCGAGCAACACCACGCGATCGGCAAGATACAACGCCTCGTCGAGATCATGCGTGACGATGAGCGCCGTTAGCTCTGTCCGCCGCAACAGAGCGCGCACCATCTCCTGCATCTCCGCGCGCGTTAGCGGATCCAGCGCACCGAACGGCTCATCCATGAGCAGCACCTTCGGCTGGATCACCAAAGCTCGTGCAACCCCGGCTCTCTGCCGCTGACCTCCGCTCAACTGCCACGGATATCGGTCGCGATACTGCGCGTACGGCAAACCAACGCTGTTCAACGCCTGCTCGGCTTCGTGATCCATTTCAGCGGAGTGTTTCGCGTGGCGGCCACTCACCTCAAGCGGAAGCTTCACGTTGTTCGCGATGGTCAAGTGCGGAAACAGGCCGGTCTCCTGGATCACGTACCCGATCCCTCGCCGTAGCGCGATCACATCCTCCTGCGCCACATCGTGCCCATCCAACAGCACGCGACCGCTGGTGGGCCGAACCAGTGCGTTGACCGTGCGCAGCAGCGTCGTCTTGCCGGAGCCGCTCCTGCCCAGCAGCGCTGTCGTTGTGCCCGGCTCCGCACGCAGTGAAACCTCACGCAAAACAGGACGGCCACTCACTGTGAAGCTCACATCCGCGAACTCCACCCCGTGAGTGGCCATCGATCTCCTGCCTGCTGTGCGGCAGCAGGCTATTCCTCGACCGGCGTCTCCGGCGAGCTGTCCTCAACGGCGGCGGAGGCCGCACCCGGCGGCGCTCCCTTCACGCGGACCACCGTGATCTTATCGAAGCCTTCCTTGAAAGCCGGCGGCCGCAGCCTCTCGGCCATCTTGTGCATCACCTCGTCCGAGACCTGGCGGTCGCGCTTTGCATTGCGCTCCAGGCAAACGGCCAGCGGCACATCAAAGAACACCGCCTGCACCTCGTACCCAAAGCTCTTCGCCATTTTGATCCATTGGCGCCGCTCATGCGGGCTGAGGTTCGTCGCGTCGACATAGTTCCACGGCATCTTCGCAATCAGCCGCGCACGCAGCAGGCTGCGCAGCGTGCTGAAGACAAGGCCCTGGTAACGCTGGTCCGTGATGTCGTCGAACAGAATGGTGCGCAGCATGTCGCTCGAGAGCGGCGTGACCCCGCGCCGCTTGTACCAGGTCGTCTTACCCGAGCCTGGCAACCCGATCGTCAGTACCACATAGCCGCGCGGCGACCGAGGCGACACCGCCGGTGGGGCCGGCGGCGGCGTAGCCACGGAATCAGGCTGCGTCTCGACCTCCACCCTCGGTTGCTGAACCTCCGGCGCTTCCACGACAGAATGCGTCGCCTCACCGGGCTGCAAACAGTGCATCTCCGCCGCAACATCCGGCTGTGGCTCGGCGCTTCTGGGCGCAGTCTGCTGCTCTGTTTTCAATGACTCCGGATAGGCCGGCCGTAACGGCGCCGGCTGATTCGTCGGAATCTCCTGCCCAATCTTGCCCGTGGACTCGGAATCGTTAGGTCCACGCTTGGAACGTCGTCTCATGAGTTTCTCGCGCATCCACTCGCGCATACGCTGCTTTTATCACACGCATGGCATGCGGCCCAAACGGTGCACCAAAGCGGTGGCTTTCGCTCGAGGTTCATTTGCGGCCACTATCCCGCTTTGATAGCCTCAGGAATTGGGAGCACGCGCGTCCTCAACCCATCCTGAACCACGTCACTCTCAATCACATCCCAACGAGGTCAAGCACGCAATGGCAGTAAAGGTAGGCATCAACGGCTTCGGCCGCATCGGGCGGAACATCTTCCGCAGCGCACTCGGCAATAAAGACATCGAAT
>DASYBN010000099.1:0-2008 GCA_036500785.1 Acidobacteriaceae bacterium | reverse complement strand
ATCTCGGCTGCAATGGCGATGCCATCCAGAACACGTGCGGCGATAACAGGAGACTGCATGCAAGAAGGATATCGCGTAGCAACTTTCGTGCACGGAAGGCCCCTGCTTGGCCGCTGCGGGCGCGTGTTTTCGCTGATTCCCCTACAACTCAAGCGCACAAATTCTGCTCTAAGTCAAGCAGTAGACGGGCCGCATACCCCAAGGGAATTTAGCTAGCTCGAAAGGGAGACGCGCTGTGAGTGATTTTGACCGTTCCGACGATCATCTGACCGCGGAGAAGTTTACGCCGTCCGATTTGACGGCCCTCCGCACTGAGCTTCTGCAGTCCAGTGTGGACACATTTCAGGCAGGAGAAATTCTTACCAGCTTTCTCAGCGGTCGCGGCTACGGCATCTCGTCGCATGAGGCACGCCGGGTCGCATCTAAAATTGAGCGCGCCGGATGCAAGCCGGAGCACATCCACGCCGAGCTGGAGCGCGTCGCGAGAGTCATGTAGTCGTGCACCTGCGCCGCCGCTGAACCTGGTTTCCCTTACTGCGTGAGATCGCCCTCGGGATCGTCTGTCGGCGATTCAATCTCGGCCTGAAAGCCTTCCAGCATGCGCTTCAAAAAGCCTTCCTGATCAAGATCCTTCCGCGCCAGCGATTCGGCGTGCACGATGTGCCGCGCAAGGTCAGCGAGAACGATTCCCCAGGCAAACGGATCTTCCCACACACCCGAACGAAGACTGACGTGCTGTCCCTGCTCTGCGATCCACACGCGGAGCAGTTCGAACGCCGCGGAGTCACGCGTTGCAGCGGAGGGCGGATCGAGCTGTTTATTCTGTGCCATCCCCGACGAGGTCCTGCTCCATCATAGTCACGATTCGTGCCGCGGATGGCGGAGAAAAAAGAGGCCCAGGAGTGTTGTTGTCCTCCTGGGCCTTCGCAGCAGCATCATGGTGGGGGGCTACGCTGCAATCTTGTCGCCGAGCTGGTCCTGCCACGGATCTATCACGATTTTCGTGACCTGATCCTTCTTGTCGCGCCAGACCTTGTACATCTCCGGCACCTCTTCGATGCCGACCCGGTGCGAAATCAGGAAGCTCGGATCGATCTTCTTGTCCTCAATGGATTTCAGGAGCGGCTGCAGATACTTCTGCATGTGAGTCTGGCCCATCGCCATGTGCACGGCCTTACCGAACGCTGCGCCGAAGTTCACCTTGTCCAGTGCGCCGCCGTACACGCCGGGGATCGACAGCGTGCCTCCTTTGCGGATGGCCTGCAGCGCCTGGCGCAGCACGAACGGGCGATCGGTCTCAAGCATCACCGCCTGCTTTACCTTGTCGTACATGCCGACCAGCGTGTTCGAGTGCGCCTCCATGCCCACCGCGTCAATGCAGGAGTCAGGTCCGACGCCGCCGGTCAGATCGCGCAGCGCTTCAACGACGATGACATCGTTATCGGTGTAGTCGATGGTCGTCGCACCGCAATACTCGCGCGCCAGCTTCAGCCGCTCGGGAAAGCGGTCGATGGCGATCACCTGTTCGGCGCCAAGCATGTAGGCGCTCGCGATCGCGAAAAGACCAACAGGCCCGCAGCCCCACACGGCGACTGTGTCGCCCGGCTGGATATTTGCGTTCTCCGCGCCCATGTAGCCGGTCGGATAAATGTCCGAGAGGAACAGCACCTTCTCGTCCGGCAGATCGTTCTCAATCTTGATCGGACCGACGTTCGCAAACGGGACGCGCACGTACTGCGCCTGTCCGCCCGCATAGCCGCCGTAAATGTGGGAGTAGCCGAAGAGCGCGGAGCCGGAGTAGCCGTACATCGTCTCGGCGATCTGCGCGTTCGGATTGGTGTTGTCGCACAGGCTCCACAGCTGGCGATTGCAGAAGAAGCAACTGCCGCAGGAGATCGTGAAGGGAACCACCACGCGGTCGCCGCGCTTGAGGTTCTTCACCTCGGGGCCGACCTCTTCGACGATCCCCATGAACTCGTGGCCCAGAATATCGCCCGCTTCCATCGTC
>DASYBN010000098.1:0-9128 GCA_036500785.1 Acidobacteriaceae bacterium | reverse complement strand
CTGTGATCGGCTGGCCGAAAACCGGGACGTTTCGGTTAGCGGATATGGTCGGCATCGATGTGATTCGCAGCGTGGCGCGCAACTTTGCCGCTACCGGTGGAGATGAACGGAGCGACGTTGGACTGCCACCGGTGATGGATCAGGTGGTCGAGCGAAAGTGGCTCGGCGATAAGACGGGCCAGGGGTTCTATAAGAAGACGCGTGACGCGAATGGAAATGAAGCGCGTCTCGTTCTCGATTTCGATAGCTTCGAGTACAGGCCTTCGAAGCGGGCTTCCTTCCCGTTGCTGGAGATGACGAAGTCGAACGATTCGGTTGCGGCGCGAATCCGGGCTGTGATGAACGGAGATGCGAAGGACAGGGCATCGGTCTTCTATCGCGTGATGCTGCCGGAGCTCTGGGTCTATGCGGCGAATCGCGTCGGCGAAATTGCGCAGACACTTGTCGATATCGATCGCGCGATGAAGGCCGGCTTCAACTGGGAACTGGGGCCGTTCGAGATGTGGGATGCTGCGGGCGTGCCGGAGACAGTCCGCCAGATGTCAGACGCAGGGCTCGCGGTTCCGCCCGTAGTTGAGAGAATGCTGGCCGCCGGTGGCACATCCTGGTATCGGAACGACGGACAGGAGTTCTTCGATCTCGAGAGCGGGAATTATAGGCCGACCGAGCAACGCATTGAACATGCGGGCGTCGCGCACTGCAAGAGAGTCAACGGTGTATTTGCGGGCAATTCGGGAATCTCGCTGATCGATGTTGGTGATGGCATCGGCTGCTTCGAGTTCCACTCGAAGATGAATACCATCGGCCGCGACATCGTGAGTTTCCTGCAGCAGCAACTGCAGGCTGGAAGCGCTGCGATGAAGAACTTCGACGGGTTTGTCATTACGGCGGACGCGGCGAATTTTTCGGCGGGCGCGAATCTCATGCAGCTGCTCATGGCAATCCAGGATGAGGAGTGGGACGAGATTGACCTAATGGTGCGCGGCTTCCAGGCGATGACGAAGGCCGTGAAGTTTTCACCGCGGCCCGTCGTCGTAGCGCCCTTCGGCCTTTGCCTTGGCGGGGGAACGGAAATTTCCGTCCATGGCGCGCGCCGCCGCGCTCACCTGGAGCTGTACACGGGGCTCGTCGAGACCGGCGTAGGCCTTGTGCCCGCAGGTGGAGGCTGCAAGGAGATGCTTCTGCGGGCAGCGGCTGCGGCCGAGCGAATTCGTCCTGAGGCGCCCGGGGACTCTATCGAGATGTTGGAGGCGATCAAGTCGACCTTCGAAACCATTGCAATGGCGAAGATGTCGACGTCGGCCTACGAGGCGCGTGCGATGCGTCTGCTCAACCCCGACGACGGTATCAGCATGAATCGCGAACGGCTGCTCTTTGATGCGACGAATGACGCGCGGGAGCTTGCGGTTGCAGGATATTCGGCTCCTGTGACGAGAGCTGATATCCGTGCTCCCGGGCGGTCTGTTCTGGCGACGCTGAAGCTGGGTATCTATCTGATGCGCGAGGGCGAATTCATCAGCGACCATGATGTGAAGGTCGCAAACCATGTTGCCAGGATCCTTGCCGGCGGAGACGTGAACGCCGGGACGTTGATCAGCGAAGACTATCTGCTGGATCTCGAGCGTGAGGCCTTCCTGTCTCTATGTGGCGAGCAGAAGACGGCGGAGCGCATTGGCTACACGTTGAAGACCGGCAAGCCGCTGCGGAACTAAGGAGGAGTTGCGATGAGGGACGCGGTGATTGTGAGCGCGGTTCGCACAGCGGTGGGCAAAGCGCCGCGCGGAAGTCTGCGTGCAACGCGGCCGGATGACCTCGGAGCGGCCGCCGTGCAGGGAGCTCTCGGGCGCGTTCCGGCTCTTGATCCGAAGCAGATTGACGACGTGATTATCGGCTGCGCCATGCCCGAGGGCGAGCAAGGCATGAATATGGCGCGCATGATTTCTTTCCGTGCCGGCCTGCCGAACGAACCTGCAGCGATGACGATCAATCGTTACTGCGCGTCGGGTCTGCAGTCGATTGCACTCGCAGCGGAGCGCATCAAGGGGGGCGGCGCTGACGTGATCGTTGCGGGTGGTGCCGAGTCGATGTCGTGCGTGCCGATGGGCGGCAACAAGGTCACTGTGAATCCCTGGCTGATGGAAAACCATCCTGGTTCCTACATGTCGATGGGCCTGACGGCGGAGCGGGTTGCGAAGCACTACGGCATCACGCGCGAGCAGTCTGATGAGTTCGCACTGCAAAGCCATCGCAAGGCGCTGGCCGCGATTGAGGCGGCTCGATTTGATGATGAGATCATTCCGGTCGCGGTGACAACGACCGAGCTGGTCGGCGGAAAGGCGAAGGAGCAGATTCGCGAGTTCAAGACCGACGAGGGACCGCGCGCCGATACGTCGTTGGAGGCCCTGGCGAAATTGCGCCCGGTGTTTCATGCGAATGGAGTGGTCACGGCTGGAAATAGTTCGCAAACGTCAGACGGAGCCGCGGCGACTGTCGTTATGTCGGAGGCGAGTGCAGCGAGTGCGGGAGCGAAGCCTCTTGCCCGATTCATTTCGTTCGCGTACGCCGGATGTGCTCCGGAGGAGATGGGAATCGGCCCGGTGCACGCGATTCCCAAGGCGCTCAAGCTGGCGGGATTAACGCTGGATCAGATCGATCTGATCGAGTTGAACGAGGCGTTCGCGGCGCAATCGCTTGCAGTGATCAAGACGCTGCAACTGGATCCCGGACGAGTGAATGTAAACGGCGGGGCGATCGCGCTGGGGCATCCGCTGGGCTGCACGGGAGCGAAGTTGACAGCGACGCTGCTGAGCGAGCTTAAGCGCCGCAACGCACGGTACGGCATGGTAACGATGTGCGTCGGCGGAGGCATGGGAGCAGCCGGCATCTTTGAAAACCTTCAGAACTGAACGGGGGAAAAGCACAGTGGCAGCCGGAGCGCAGATAGAAGTGAAGCGAGTGACGGGGGGCAGCTTCCTGCTCGAGGACCTCACGCCGAATGACGTGTTTACGCCCGAAGATCTGTCGATGGAGCAACGGCAGATCGCAAAGGTCACGTCCGAGTTCGCGGAGAACCGAATCGCGGAGGAGGGTCCGGAGATCGAAGCGAAGAACTTCGACGTGAGCCGCGCGCTGATGCGCGAAGCTGGTGAGCTTGGTTTGCTCGCAGTGGATATTCCGGAGGAGTACGGTGGGCTCGAACTGGATAAGATCTCCTCGGCGCTGATTGCGGAACGTATCGCGATCTCCGGCAGCTTCTCGGTCACGTTCAGCGCGCACACGGGAATCGGAACTCTACCCCTTGTCTGGTACGGGACGCACGAGCAGAAGGCGAAGTATCTGCCGAAGCTCGCAAGCGGCGAGTGGATCGCAGCCTACGCGCTCTCGGAGGCATCGGCTGGCTCGGATGCGATGAACATTCGGACGATGGCGAAGCTAAGCGCCGATGGAAAGCACTACGTCCTGAACGGGGAGAAGATGTGGATCTCCAACGCAGGCATGGCCAGCCTGTTCACGATCTTTGCAAAGATTGACGGTGAGCATTTCTCGGCGTTTTTGGTTGAGCGCAATACGCCGGGGCTCACGATCGGCTCTGAGGAGCACAAGCTCGGCATTCGCGGTTCGTCTACGTGCCCAATTGTTTTGTCGGATTGCAAGGTGCCGGTTGAAAATCTGCTGGGTGAACCCGGCAAAGGACACAGAATCGCATTCAATATTCTGAACGTCGGTCGCTACAAGTTGGGCGCTGGAGTTATCGGAGGCGGCCGCTACATTTTCCGTGAAGGCATCCGATACGCGAAGGAGCGCAATGCGTTCGGAAAGCCGATAACCTCCTTCGGTCTCATCCGGAAGAAGATTGCCGAGTGTGCCGCTGATATATTTGCCGGCGAGGCGGTGTCTGTGCGCATCGTAGGTGCGATCGACGCCGCGCTATCGGATTTGGATAAGTCGTCGGCAACCTACACCCAGGATGTTCAGAGAGCGATCGAGGACTTCGCAGTTGAGTGTTCGATCCTGAAGGTCTGGGGCTCGGAGATGGTGGGGCGCCTGACCGACGAGGTGCTCCAGATCTATGGCGGCTATGGCTATGTCGAGGAGTTTCCTGCGGAGAGAGCCTATCGTGACGCTCGCATCCATCGCATTTTTGAAGGCACGAACGAGATCAACCGGCTGATCATCACCGGATGGACAGTGAAACGAGCGATGCAGGGAAAGCTCGCTCTTCTGCCGGCAATTAAGAAGGTCATGGACGAAGTGATGAGCGGGCCCGTTGCGCGGTCGAACGCTGACGGCCCTCTCGCGAATGAACGCGCTCTGCTGACGAATTTGAAGAAGCTGGCATTGTTCTGTGCGGGTGCGGCGTCGCAAAGATATGGCGCGGAACTGCAGGACGAGCAGGAGGTGATGGGCGATTTGGCCGACGTCCTCATGGAGGTCCTGGTGCTCGAGTCCGCGATTCTCAGGGCGGAGAAGATGAATCACGGTTCGATTGCGACAAAGTTGGCCAGGTATTATGCTGCCCGTTCCTTCAACATTGTTCGCAACGCGGCCGAACGCGTGCTTGGCGCGGTTGCTGAAGGAGACATGCTGCAAACCCAGATGACCATTCTTCGCAGGCTGACCAAGTATGAGCCCAGCAACCTGACAGTGCTTGGACGGGAGATTGCTGCGGCGATGACCGAAGCTGGTCGCTTCGCGTTGTAGTCCCGCTTACGTCATCGTCATTTGGAACGCTGAACTGTCTGCCGATTCCGTCCGGCGATGGTCGATTCTCTTGTGCGCAACGCGCGGACCTCGTCCAAAATCCGGCTTGCCATCTCGCGTTTGGAGCCTTCCGGAAGATTGACGGTCGAGTCTTCAGTGATGAATAACCCGGCGTTGCGGTCGGAATCGAAACCTAATTCCGCGCCGCTCACATCGTTCGCCACGATTGCATCGGCACCTTTGCGCAGCAGCTTGGCTCTTGCATTGTTCTCCAGGTCCTCTGTTTCGGCGGCGAAGGCGATCACCAGCGTCCCTTTGCATCGCTGTGCAACAACCTTCGCGACGATGTCTTCGGTCGGAAGAAGCTCCAGCGTTATCGGCCCGGATCGCCGCATCTTCGACTGTGCGATGCTTCGTGGACGGTAGTCTGCAACGGCCGCCGCTTTGATGACAACCGTGGCCTGCGCGAGTTGATCGAGGACAGCGCTGCACATCTCCGCCGCGGTGTCGACATGAATTGCGGTACAGCCGGCAGGCGCGGGAAGGGAGGCTGCGGTCACGAGAATGACGCGGGCCCCGCGGGCAAGGGCCTCCTCGGCGAGCGCATATCCCATTTTCCCGCTGGATCGGTTGCCGAGGAAACGCACCGGATCGATTGGTTCCCGCGTGCCACCCGCTGTAATGAGAATCGTTTCGCCTGCAAGATCGTTGCGGAGCCGCAGTGTCGAGAGCACTACCTTGGCAATGGTCTCGACCGACGCCAGCCTTCCGCTGCCGGTCATTCCGCAGGCGAGGTATCCGTCCTCGGGATCGACGAACCGCGCCCCGCGCTCTGCCAGTATTTTGACGTTCGCCTGCGTGGCGGGGTGCTGCCACATATTGACGTTCATCGCTGGCGCAATGATCACCGACGCCTTCGTGGCGAGATATGTGGCGGAGAGAAAGTCGGCTGCGGCTCCCGTCGCAAGCCGGGCCAGCGTTGCTGCGGTCGCGGGCGCAATCACCAGCGCGTCGAGATCTTTGCCGGCCTCGATGTGCTCGATCGAAAAATCGCCGTGCTGCGATTGGCCCTGCTCTCCGGTCGGATGCCATAACGAGGTGTATACGGGTCTGCCGGTCAAGGACGCGAAGGTCAGCGGACGAACGAACCGCGTCGCCGATCTCGTCATTGCGACATCGACCTCAATCGCGTGTTGCTGCAAGAGACGCGCCAACTCTGCCGCCTTGTACGCTGCAATACTGCCGCACACTCCGAGCATCACTCGCATGAACGCCCCACATCCGGTCGAACTATCAGGTTGTCGATCAGTCTGGTCGTGCCGACCCGCGCTGCGACCGCGAGCAACGCACACGCACACACGTCCTCAACTGGCTCCAGCGTCTCCGGATCGACGATCTCGACATACTCGATGCACGCTTCCGGCACTTTCTGCAACTCTGCCAGCATCGTTTCGCGCAATTTCTGTCCGCTACAAATGCCGCGCTGCGTCTGTTCCCGCGCCACAGACAGCGCTCCATGAAGCGCGAGCGACTGCACGCGCTCGCTGGGCGTGAGATACCGATTTCGCGAACTCATCGCAAGCCCATCCGGTTCGCGCACCGTGGGGCAGACAACTATCTCAAGCGGGAGGTTCAGATCACGAACCATCGCGCGCAACACGGCAACCTGCGCCGCGTCCTTTTGCCCGAAGAACGCAAGGTCCGGTCCGACGATGTTGAACAGCTTTGCGACAACAGTCGCGACTCCGCGAAAGTGCCCGGGACGATAGGCTCCGTCGAGCCGGTCGCTGATTGCGGGAACTTCGACAAACGTGCCCGAGCTTCTGGTTGGGTACATCTCTGCGGCGGAGGGCGCGAACACGATATCGACGTCCTCCGCTTCGAGAAGCGTCAGATCGGCTTCAAGATTGCGCGGATAGCGCGCGAAGTCTTCGTTCGGTCCGAATTGCGTTGGGTTCACGAAGATCGAAACGACGACCGTGTCGCACGCTTTTCTTGCAGACCGCACGAGCGAGAGGTGGCCTTCGTGTAGCGCTCCCATTGTCGGGACCAGCCCGAGTGTGCCAGTCTTGCGCCGTTCTCTCGAAGCCTGCTGCATGGCAGTGATATGTGAAATAACCTCGGGCCGTTTCATGACGCTGTAAATACTTCCATGTCGGCCGCCTGCAAGCTCGCCGCAATCTGTCGTGGCAGGTGATAGCTCTCTGCATCCGCGGGGAACTCCCGTCGCGTAACTGCGTCGCGGTATCGTTCGATTCCGTCGCGCAGCAGAGCGCCGGCGTCTGCGAAGCAGCGAACGAATTTTGCCGGAGCGTCGAAGGTCAACTGAACGGCGTCATGGAGGACGAGGATCTGGCCATCGCATTCAGGTCCGGCTCCGATGCCGATCGTAGGAATCTGAACTGTCGAAGTGATTTGTTGCGCCAGCTCGCGCGGAACGCCCTCGAGTACCAGCGCGACAGCGCCAGCACCTTCGAGGGCGGCTGCGTCGGCGAGTAGCTCCTCGATTTCGATCAGTGTGCGACCTTGGACGCGATAGCCGCCCATGCGCAGCACTGACTGCGGAGTCAGGCCGATGTGCCCGACGACGGGAATCTCGGCCGCGGTGAGCTCCTCGACGAGCGCAGCGCGACGGCTGCCGCCCTCAATCTTCACCGCCTCGGCTCCGCCTTCTTTTACGAAGGTAAGCGCGTTACGGAGCGCGTCCGCGATGCTGGTGTGGTAGCTGCCGTAGGGCATGTCGACGACAAGGAATGCCCTGTGCACGCCGCGCCGAACCGCACGCGCGTGATGCAGCATTTCCTGGACTGTGAGGGATAAGGTGGTCTCATGTCCGAGCACCGTCATCGCAAGAGAGTCGCCGACCAGGATCAGATCGATCCCTACCTCGTCGATGATCTTCGCTGTGGGGTAATCGCAAGCGGTGAGCGCTGAGATGGGCTGTCCGGTGCGCTTCTTTTCGCGCAACGTCTGCGATGTTACTTTTCGCACAGACGCATCTAAGTCCGGAGGACGGACTTGTGTGTGACTCATAGATTCACTCCAGTGCCGCTCCGTAGTTGCCGGATGAGGCCCGAATGTCGTCAGTATACGCCTCGCATTTGCTAGCTGTCTCGAAGGGTCAGGGTCTCATCAGAAGAGTCCTTGCTCAAGGAGCGTTACGCTTATCCAATGAGTTTTAGGGAGACGATGGAAGCCTCAACGGAACATCCGCGGCCGCTTCAACTGCGCGACAGCTGGCAATCGCTGAATGGCGCATGGGAGTTCTCGATCGATGCGCAATCAAAGTATTCGCTTCCCGGTGAGGTGTCATGGGATCGCACCATCACAGTCCCGTTCAGCCCCGAGACTCGCGCGAGCGGGATAGGCGACACGGGATTCTATTCATCGGTCTGGTATCGCAGAACATTTCGCACACCGCAGCTCGAAGGGCGCGATCTGCTACTGCATTTTGAAGCGGTGGACTACCGAGCGACCGTGTGGGTCAATGGGGCGAAGGTCGCCGAGCACGAAGGCGGCTATACGCCGTTCAGCGCCGACATTACTCCGGCGCTGGACCCCGCGCGTGAGCTGCAGGAGATCGTAGTTCGCGCAGAGGACGATCCCGCAGACCTCGCCAAACCGCGCGGCAAGCAGGACTGGAAACTTGAGCCGCACTCTATCTGGTATCCGAGAACGACGGGCATCTGGCAGACGGTGTGGCTTGAGCTCGTGCCCAAATCGCGCATCGACACGATGCACTGGTCGTCGAGTCTCGACCACTGGGACATCAATCTTGCTGCGGCGATCAAGTGCCGCCCCGAAGAGAAGCTGACTCTAGCCGTGAAGCTGACGTGCGGCGAACAACTGGTCGCAGAGGACATTTACTCCGTCATCTCCGGTGAGGTCCATCGCCGGATTGCGCTTTCCGATCCTGGCATCGATGACTTCCGCAACACGTTGCTGTGGAGCCCTTCATCACCGACGTTGATCGATGCGGTGCTGGAACTGCGCGATAAGAGCGGCGCGATCGTCGATTCGATTCAAAGCTATACGGCGTTGCGGTCCGTCGCAGTGCAGGGCGACAAGTTCATTCTTAATGGCAGACCGCTGAACCTTCGCATGGTGCTCGACCAGGGGTACTGGCCGGAGACGGGACTCACCGCGCCAGACGACGATGCGCTCAAGCAGGACGTCATGCTGGCGAAGAAGCTCGGGTTCAATGGCGTTCGCAAGCACCAGAAGATCGAATGTGCGCGTTATCTTTATTGGGCGGACCGCTTCGGCCTCCTAGTGTGGGAAGAGATGCCGAGTGCGTATCGCTACACAACCAGATCCATCGAGCGCCTCACGCGTGAGTGGCCACAAGTGATCCGGCGCGACCGGAGCCATCCCTGCATCATTGCGTGGGTCCCGTTCAACGAATCGTGGGGAGTGCCCGATCTTCC
>DASYBN010000097.1:0-2532 GCA_036500785.1 Acidobacteriaceae bacterium | reverse complement strand
TCGCCTTGCAGGACGCCGTCGCCGCCGCGAATCGCCTCTACGCTCCACTCCTGCATGGCGACGTCACGCTTCATGACCTGCTCAGCGTGCAGACCTACCGTGCCTCTGCCGTGCGCAATACGCAACGCTTCCAGGTCGCCGGGCACTCCCTGATGGTTCGCTTCCTCGGAAACCCGAAACCGATCCACGCTCCGTTGTTGCTGCGCATGGCCTCCGCCACACCCATGGTCCGTCACCTTATCGGCCGCTTCATCGGCATGGGCCTGCAACCGCAGCACATCGAAACACCCGACCACTTCGCCTCTTCCTGATCCGCCGGTTCATCACACGGAATTCCCGCATCAGGAGCGGATGCGCGTGCTATCCTCGCGCCGTGCCCACCACGGTCCGGTCTCCGGAGTACGCCGCGCGCACCACAACGGTGCGCCACTCACTGCTCGTGCGCATCACGCACTGGCTGACCTTCCTCGCCTTCATCGCGCTGCTGGTCACTGGCATCGAGATCCTGATCTCGCACCCGCGCTTCTACTGGGGTGAGACCGGCAACGTGAACACGACGCCACTCTTCACCTTCCACATTCCGTCCTCGCGCGACTCCGTTCCCACCGGCTACGGCTACGTTCTCCCCGACCAGAACGGATGGAGCCGTTATCTCCACTTCGAAGCCGCCTGGCTGCTCGTCCTTTGCGGCCTCGTCTACCTCATCTACCTTGTCGCGACCGGCCATCTCCGCCGCAATCTCTTCCCCAGTAGCGAGCAGCGATCCCTGCGCGCCTACACTACGCGCATCGGCGGATACATTCGCCGCACCAAAGCGGCAGACGAACTCCACACCTACAACGTCCTCCAGCGCTCCTCGTATCTTGTCGTTATCTTCATCCTGTTCCCGCTGATCATCTGGACCGGCCTGGCGATGTCGCCCGCGTTCACCGCCGCCTTCCCGCTCACGTCGTCGCTTCTCGGAGGCAGGCAGTCCGCGCGCACCATCCACCTCTTCGTCACCGTCGCGCTCGTCCTGTTCCTCATCGTTCATGTCGCGATGGTCGCGATCTCCGGCTTCCGCCCGCGCATGCGCGCTATGATTACAGGCAGATCCCAGGCCACTGAAGCAGAGCTCGCCCCGAAGGAGCTCCCATGAACGCCATCACACGCCGCAAGCTTCTCACCACCGGCACCGCAGCGATTGCGGGAGCCGCTGGGCTCGCAGCCGCGGCAAAGATCGCCGAGAACTACGGCCTGATCCCGCCCGATCACGGCACCCTCTACGGCGCCGGCGAGACCCTCACCTACGCCTGCCAGCGCGTCATCAGCGCTCATCGTCCCATGCGCGAGTTCCCGCGCAGCATGATCTCCAAGCCCTTCGTCAGTCCATACGGCAAACTGCCGGCGGCATTTGCTGCCTCGCAGGCAAACAACTTTGCCGACTGGCGCCTCAGCGTCGACGGTCTTGTCACGCACCCGCTCTCACTCTCCGTCTCGGACCTCCGCGCCATCGGCACGCGCAGCCAGATCACCGAAATCGCTTGCGAAGAAGGCTGGTCCTACATCGCCGAGTGGATCGGCACGCCGCTCTCGTTCGTGCTGCGCGAAGCCGGCATCAAGCCCGAAGCTCGCTTCGTCGCCTACTACTGCATTCAGCACGGTCTGTGGGACAGCGTCGACATCGACGAGGCCAACCACTCCGGCACACTGCTCGCGTGGGGCATGAACGGGGGCGACCTTCCTGTCGATTACGGCGGCCCGCTGCGCATCCGTGTTCCGCGCCAGATCGGTTATAAGAGCGTCAAGTTTCTCACCCGCATTACCGCCGTCGATTCCCTCAAGCACCTCGGCAAAGGACTCGGCTCCTCGTCGCCCGAATACGGTTATGCCTGGTATGCCGGCATCTGACCGTGGGCCTCATACTGTTTGAGCATTCCTTGAGAGCCCCATGATCCTCAAACAGTACTATCTCGGCTGTCTCGCGCACGCCTCCTATCTCCTCGGCGGCGAAGCCAGCCACCACGCCGTTGTCGTCGATCCGCAGCGCGACATCCAGCAGTATCTCGACGACGCCGAAAAGCTCGGCCTGCAGATCCGCCACGTCTTTCTCACGCACTTCCACGCCGACTTCCTCGCCGGGCACCTCGAGCTCCGCGACCGCTGCGGAGCCATCATCCACCTCGGCAGCCGCGCCGCGGCCGAGTACGCCTTCGTTCCCATGCACGACGGCGACACACTCGACTTCCCCGGCATGCGCCTGCAAATCCTTGAGACCCCCGGCCACACCATCGAATCCATCTCCATCCTTGTCTTCGATCTCGCGCGCAGCTCCACGAACCCGTACGCCGTCCTCACCGGCGACACCATGTTCATCGGCGACGTCGGTCGCCCCGATCTCCGCGCTTCGCTCGGCTGGACCGCTGAAGATCTCGGCGGCCATCTCTACGACTCTCTCCACAACAAACTCCTCCCGCTGCCGGACGACACGCTCGTCTACCCCGCACACGGCGCCGGTTCACTGTGCGGCAAGAACATCTCGTCGGACACCGT
>DASYBN010000096.1:0-3441 GCA_036500785.1 Acidobacteriaceae bacterium | reverse complement strand
GACATCTTCCTCCGCGCACAAGAGTTGCTGAACATCCCGCGCGGGACTATACGCGCAACTGTTCTGATCGAGACAATCCTCGCCGCCTTCGAGATGGACGAGATGCTCTTCGAGCTCCGCGAGCACTCCGCCGGCCTCAACTGCGGCCGCTGGGACTACATCTTCTCCTTCATCAAAAAGCTCGCCGCCGACACGTCCGTTCTCCTCCCCGACCGTTCGCAGGTCACCATGACCACCCACTTCATGCGCAGCTACTCGAAGCTCTGCATCAAGACCTGTCATCGCCGCCGCATCCATGCGATGGGTGGCATGTCTGCCTTCATCCCCATCAAGTCCGACCCCGAAGCCAACGAGCGCGCACTCGCGCAGGTCCGCGCCGACAAAGAGCGCGAAGCCTCCGACGGCCATGACGGCACCTGGATCGCACACCCCGGTCTCGTGCCCGTCGCCAAAGAGGTCTTCGATCGCCTTATGCCCGGCCCGAACCAGATCGACAAGCAACTTCCCGACTACAACCCCACCGCCGCCGACCTGCTCGCCATCCCCGCCGGTACCATCACCGAAGCCGGCCTGCGCCAGAACATCGCCGTCGGCCTCGGCTACGTCGAAGCCTGGCTGCGCGGCATCGGCTGCGTCCCGCTCTTCAACCTCATGGAAGACGCCGCCACGGCTGAGATCTCTCGCGCGCAACTGTGGCAATGGGTGCACCACGGCGCCACACTCTCCGACGGCCCCAACGCCAGCGCCCGCATAACCGCTACACTCTGCGACGACTACATCGACGCCGAGCTCACTCGCGCCCGCGAATCCGTCCCACCCACCCGCTTCGAAGCCTACGAGCACGCCGCCTTCCTCATGCGCGAGCTCATCAAAGCCCCAAAGTTCCAGGACTTCCTCACCGTGCCTGCCTACGCCCGCATCCTCGACCGTGAGATATACACTGCGTGAGCGCGAACACCGCATCTCCATTGACAACTCTCTAACTTGCCAAACTCATTAACTCAGTTCCCCGCCCGTCATCGCACTGCACCGCAACTTGGGCATAGCATTCTTCGCAATTCGCGTGCACACTAGGGTTCTGCTGTCGGGCTTCTAGATACATCCCATCGCGGCTTGCCCCACTCTATCCATTCAGGGCGATCCGCGCCCGAGGTGAAGGATGGCACGTCCCTACTGGAGTGGACAGGTAACAATCTCGCTCGTCTCTTTCGGCGTCAAGCTCTTCGTCGCCACCGAAGCCAAAAGCCAGATCAGCTTCCATCAGATCGACCGTTCGACCGGCGAGCGCGTCCGGCATCAGAAGGTCCTCGCCTCGGCCATCGAGCGCAACCCTGACGAAGCCGCGGACCAATCCGAGGTCGTCGAGAAATCCCAGATCGTCAAGGGCTACGAGTACTCCAAGGGCCACTACGTCACCATCGAGCCCGAAGAGCTCGCCCACCTCCGCGTGCCCTCCAAGCACACCATGGAGGTCGCGCAGTTCGTCAACGAAGACGAGATCGACCCCGAGTTCTACGAGAAGCCCTACTTCGTCGTGCCCGAAAACGAAGCCCAGACCGAAGCCTTCCTCACTGTCCGCCGCGCCTTGCAGGAGACGAAAAAAGTCGCCATCACCAAGATCGCCTTCGGTGGCCGCGAGCACATCGTCGCGCTCGCTCCCGGCGGCCCCAACGGCACGGACAACAAATCCGAAACCGGCGGCATGATGGCCTACACGCTGCGCTACGCCGCCGAGCTTCGCAAGCCCGCCGAGTACTTCGCCGACATCAAGCACCATTCCATCGACAAAGAGTCCCTCGACCTCGCCAAGGAGCTCATCAAGCGCCGCACCCACAAATTCGAGCCCGAAAAGTTCGTCGACGGCTACGAGGTCGCCGTCAAAGAGCTCGTGGAAGCGAAGCTCAAGCACCTGCCGGTCCCGAAGGACGAGGAACCCGCACCCACAAAGGGCAAGGTCATCAACCTCATGGACGCGCTCCGCAAGAGCGTCAGCTCCGGTGCAAAGACATCCGCGGCCGAAGAAGTCCCCGCCAAGCACAGCTCAAAAAAGTCCGCTGCGAAGAAGGAGCCCGTTTCCATTACCTCGGGCACAAAGAAACCGCCGCGCAATGAGAAATCCGCTCGCACGACGCACAAGCGCAAAAGCGCATAAGGCTTGAACGATGGCCGGCGCAAAGACAAAAACCTCCGCGCGCAAAGTCGCAATCAAGAGCTCCGCGACGAAGTCTGCCAAGCCTTCTTCCGCGAAGTCGTCCCGTGCAGAGCGGAGGTCTGCAAAGTCCGCGGCCAAGTCCACCTCTTCCCGCAGAACCTCGCCGCGGACGAAAGCGACCGCCGCCGACTCCGTCGACGAACAGCTAGCGCGCTACCGCTCCATGCGCGATTTCCACGTCACGGCCGAGCCCTCCGGCTCCGCCTCCCGCGCCAAAAAATCCGCCGCCACCCGCACCGCCGACCCGGCGCACGGCCTTCCGTTCGTCATCCAGAAGCACGCCGCCTCGCACCTCCACTACGACTTCCGACTCGGCTGGAACGGCGTGCTGAAATCCTGGGCCGTCGCCAAAGGTCCCAGCTACGTTCCCGGTGACCGTCGGCTCGCCGTCCAGGTCGAAGACCACCCCATGGAGTACGGTGGCTTCGAAGGCATCATCCCCAAAGGCCAGTACGGCGGCGGCACCGTCATGGTCTGGGACCAGGGCACGTGGCATCCGCAGCCCGGATACGAGGACGTCACTGAAGGTCTCCGCAAAGGCTCGCTCAAGTTCGTCATGGACGGCACCAAGATGCACGGCAAATGGACGCTCGTCCGCATGGGCCCTAAGTCCTCCAGTTCTTCGGGCTCACGCTGGGGTTCCTCTGACAAGCCCAACTGGCTTCTGATCAAAGAACACGACGAATTTGAGCGCGGCCCCAATGACCCGCCCATCACCGAAGCTGAACCGAACTCCGCCGTCACCGGCCGCACCATGGACCAGATCGCTCGCGAGAGCGATCACGTCTGGAACTCCAAGGAGACCGCCGGCACCGGCCGCGCCTGGTACCGCAACGACTCTCAAGACGGCGACAGCTCTCCGCCCTCGAAATCTTCGGTCGGCGCGAAATTCGACATCGCCCCCCGCCGCCCGACAAAATCTCCCACCACACCCACCGCCGCCTCAAAATCCAAACCCACTCCGCCTTCTGGACCCTGGGCCCTGAACCCTGGACCCTCTTTCACCCTCCCCACTGAATCCCAGCCCGCTTTCATCCCTCCCCAGCTCGCCGAAGAGACCTCCGCCACGCCCGACGGCGCCGACTGGCTGCACGAGATTAAGCTGGACGGCTACCGCATGCAGGCGCGCAAATCCGGCTCCCGCGTCCAGCTCCTCACCCGCAAAGGCCTCGACTGGACCCACCGTATGCGCGCCGTGGCCGACGCCTTCGCCGCCCTCCCCAACGAAA
>DASYBN010000095.1:0-5126 GCA_036500785.1 Acidobacteriaceae bacterium | reverse complement strand
GGCGCATGTCCGCTGAGGTTAACGCACGCCACCACCCGCCCGTTCGGCGCCTGCACCGGAACTGCAAGCGAACGCAGCCCCACTTCGTACTCCTGATCGCAAAGCGCATATCCATTGCGTCGCACATTGCGCAGCGCAAGTCGCAGTTTGTCGACGGAGGTAATCGTCTTCGGCGTGTACTGGATCATGTGCACGCGCGCGAAGTACTGCTCCATCTGGTCCTGCGGCAGATACGCCAGCAACACCCGGCCCATGCTGGTGCAGAACGCGGGCAGACGTGACCCGATGTGCAGATCGACCGACATGACGCGCGTGACGGTTGTTCGCGCAATGTAAACGATGTCGTCTCCATCGAGCGTCGCGACAGAAAAACTCTCACCGAGCTGCGCGGACATGCGCTCCAGGATCGGTTGCGCTGCATTCGCCAGCGTGCTCGAAGCCGTATAGGTATTGGCCAGCGTCAGCATCTTGGGACGCAGCGAATAGCGCTGCGCCTCGTCCGCACCCGCGAAGCCGAGCTTGCACAGTGTGTACAGACAGCGGCGCACAGCCGCGCGTGACAGACCGGTACGCAGACTTAGTTGCGATATCGTCATCTGCGGCATCTGCGGCGTGAACGCCTGAATCACCACCAGCCCGCGGGCGAGCGAGGCCATGAAGTTCGGATCGCCTGCGTACACCTCGAGAGCAGCAGCGGGCGTTAACTTGCCCTTGCCTGCAGCCGGTGGAACTGCGGGCACTGCGGAAGCGGGGAGCGTTGCAGTATTCATATCTTTGTGTGAGCGCGATACTCGCTCTACTACAACGATAAACGCACAACAGTCTCCACCGCAAGAGAAGGGGCAGATCCGTCGATCTGCCCCTTCAAGTCGCAGCCGAGACTTACTTCCGCGACCGGTACCGCTCGATCAGATTATTCGTCGAGTTGTCGTGCGTCAGCTTCGGCTCATCGCTCGACTCCAGTTCGCCGATGATCCGTTGCGCGAGCACCTTGCCGAGTTCCACGCCCCACTGGTCAAAGGAATCGATGTTCCAGATCACGCCTTGCGTGAAAACGGAGTGCTCGTAAAGCGCGACCAACTGCCCGAGCACCTCCGGTGTGAGCACGTCCGCGAGGATCGTGTTTGATGGCCGATTGCCTTCGAATACCTTGTGCGGAACGAGCCAGTCCGGCGTTCCCTCCGCCTTCACCTGCTCGGCGGTCTTGCCGAACGCGAGCGCCTCTCCCTGCGCGAAGACGTTCGCCATCAGCATGTCATGGTGTCGCCCAAGCGGATTCAGCGTGCGCGCAAAGCCGATGAAGTCGCACGGAATAAGCCGCGTGCCTTGGTGAATCAGCTGATAGAAACTGTGCTGCCCGTTCGTTCCCGGCTCGCCCCAGTAGATCGGCCCGGTCTCGTAGTTCACGTGCTTGCCGTCCAGCGTCACGTGTTTTCCGTTCGACTCCATCGTGAGCTGCTGCAAGTAAGCAGGGAAGCGCTTCAGGTATTGTTCGTACGGCAACACCGCAACGGTTTCGGCGCCGAAGAAGTCCGTGTACCAGACCGTCAGCAGGCCGAGCAGCGCGGGCAGATTGTGCTCGAACGGTGTCGTTCGGAAGTGCACGTCCATCTGGTGGAAGCCGTTCAACATCGCGCGAAAGTTCTCCGGTCCGATCGCGATCATCGTGCTCAGGCCGATCGCCGAATCCATCGAGTAGCGTCCGCCCACCCAATCCCAGAAGCCGAACATGTTCTCCGGATCGATGCCGAACTTCTTCACCTCCTTTTCGTTCGTCGAGATCGCGACGAAGTGCTTCGCGATCGCCGACTCATCACCCCCCAAACCCTTCAGCGCCCACTCACGCGCCGAGTGCGCGTTGGTCATCGTCTCCAGCGTCGTGAAGGTCTTCGAAGCCACAAGGAACAGCGTCTCGTCGGCCTGCAGATCGTGAACGGCCTCGGCGAAATCCGTGCCGTCAACATTTGAGACGAAGCGAAAATTGAGGTGGCGATCGGAATAATGCTTCAGCGCCTCATACGCCATCACCGGCCCCAGATCCGATCCGCCGATTCCGATATTGATCACGTTCTTCACGCGCTTGCCCGTGTGCCCGCGCCACTGCCCGGAGCGCACGTGATGCGCGAACGACGACATCTTGTACAGGACCTTGTGAACCTCCGGCACAACGTCCTCGCCGTCCACGAAGATCTGCTCGGTCTTCGGCGCGCGCAGCGCAACGTGCAGCACCGCACGGTTCTCGGTGATGTTGATCTTCTGCCCGGTAAACATCGCTTCGATGCGCTCGCGCAAACCGCACTCCTCAGCCAGCTTGACCAGCAGCTTCAGCGTCTCGTGCGTGATCCGGTTCTTCGAGTAATCCAAAAACAGCCCGCAAGCTTCCGCGGTCATTCGCGTCCCGCGGCCCGCATCCTCCGCAAACAGCTGCTTGATCGTCGTGTCGCGCATCGCATCCGCATGCGCCTGGACGGACTTCCACGCGGGCCGCTCGGTCAAAGAAATGGATTCATCACTCATCTGGGTCTCTCCTCTGAGGTTGGTGGGAGTTAAAGTTGCATGCACGCAAGCTCGCGCCCCTTCGATTAGAACACTGCCCTGCGCCCAGATGCATGAGCCGTTACGGAGGCGGAATTCGCACGCTGACTGCGCGGCACGAGCGCACCGGCCCGCACGCAATCGGATGAAGCTGCTTGTCCAGGCAGACCTCAATGGCCGTCAGATAGTTATTGCCGCAGCTCAAAGCAAGGCTCGACCGCGGAATCGACGGATTGCTTTCGGCCATCAGCGAGAGAATCTGCTCCGGCGCCATCGAAACCTGCGTATTCAGCTGGGCCAGTTGCGACGGCACTTTGATCAAATCAAACGCCGTTCTCGCCAAACCAAAGAATTCATCCGGCGGCAGGCCAGAGCAGGTTCCATGCGTCTGCCACTCATGCTCGAGCAGGCCCGGGTCAGGATAGATGTCGCTGTAGGCGGATGGATTCGCGGGGCCGGGCGCGTTGCTGCAGTGCTGCGGATAGCTTCCATTCGTGTCCTGCGGCCACAGCCCGTGCAGAACGAAACTAGCGTGCCGGCCGCACTCCGCCGCATCAGGATGCGAGTAGCAGAACTCCGGCGACCACGAGAGATTCAGCAAATAGTAGTCGAAGTTCTGCGATCCGGTCGGCTGCGGCTGGGTCGAGTGACTGCGCCGCAAGGGTGCTGGCGTGGTGTTCGCGGGCGGTGGCACAGGCCCGTTGCACGCCATCAACGAAAGAAGAAGCAGGGGGAGGATGATCTTCCTCATGGCGCCCGAAGAATAGCAGGGAAGTTGAAGCAGCGTTTGCCTCTGGGGCAGCCGCGCACGGGGCATTCCTCATCCAAGTTGCCCATGCAGGGTTTTCGGGTGCGCGAGTGACGAAGGTACGGGCTCGAACGACGCAGATACGGGTTGATCCCCTCGCGGAGCCGCCGGATCCAAAGGAATCGGCACAGGCGGCGGGGCTGCGGTACGTTACCGATGCCAAGCCAGGCATCCGCCGTGTGCGCTGCGGCAAAGGTTTCCGTTACACCGTTGCCGGCGGCGCAACCATCCACGATGAAGACACGTTGCGTCGGATCAAATCCCTCGTGATCCCACCGGCGTGGACCGGCGTGTGGATCTGCAGCATCCCGAACGGGCATCTGCAGGCCACCGGACGCGACGCGCGCGGCCGCAAGCAGAGCCGCTATCATCCCCGCTGGCGCGAGGTGCGCGACGAGACAAAATACGAGCGCATGGTGCAGTTTGCCCAGGCGCTTCCCATCATTCGCGACCGTGTGAAGCAGGACCTCGCGCTCCCCGGCCTCTCGCGCCACAAAGTGCTTGCCACCATTGTCAGCCTGATGGAGCAGACGCACATCCGCGTCGGCAACCAGGAGTATGCCAAAGAGAACGGAAGCTACGGCCTCACCACGCTGCACAACAAACACGTCGAGGTGAAGGGCTCGCGGGTCACCTTCAGCTTCCAGGGCAAGAGCAGGGTTCACCACACCGTGAGCCTCGAAGACCGCCGCCTCGCCCGTATCATCAAGCAGTGTGAAGACCTCCCCGGCTACGAGCTCTTCCAGTACGTCGACGAAAACGGTGAACGCCACGCCATCGACTCCTCCGACGTAAATGAATACCTCCGCGAGATAACCGGCCAGCACTTCACCGCGAAGGACTTTCGCACATGGGCCGGCTCCGTACTCGCCTGCGACATGCTGCGCGGCATGGGCGCATTCGAGAGCGCGGCCCAGGCCAAGAAGAACGTCGTCGCCGCGATAAAGAGCGTAGCCGCCAAGCTCGGCAACACACCCTCAGTCTGCCGCAAGTGCTATGTGCACCCTGCGGTGCTTGAGGCATATCTCGGCGGCATCAGCGTCGAAGAAGCCAAGGCCGAGCTCGCCGAACAGATCGAGGACCACGCCGGCGCCCTGCGCAAGGAGGAGCGTGTTCTGCTTCGCCTTCTCGAGCAGCGCAATCTTCTCGACAAGGCAGCCTGAGCTAGATCGCCGCGAGCACGTCCGATGGATCTGGACGCACGCGATGATCCGCATGCGCCTCCGCAAACGCGATCGTCGCGCCCTCCGTGCCGGGCTTCAGTACAAACGTGGCGGGCACCGGCAGGCGCCACGTCGCGTCTCCCTGATCGCCATGAATGAAGGGCACATTGATGAGGATCGAGCGCAGGTGCTCACGCATCTTCTCGGGCACCGTATACGCCACGCCGAAGCTGTGTGCGACAACGCACCCCGTGTCGGAGAGCACCGGAAAAGTCAGCGAGTGCTGTTGCACCGTGAAGTCATTCTGGCGCGGAAGCTGTGGCGAAATCGCGACCAGCAGAGCGCCCTTGGCGCGCACGCTCGGGTACACCGCCTCCCACGCTTCCAACTCCGTCACGCAATACGGACACCAGCGGCCGCGAAAGAAGTTCACAATCACTGGCCCCAGCGCGAGCAGGTCCGATGATCGCACCGGTTTACCCGTTAGCGCGTCCGGCAGGGTGAACGCCGGCGCCGCCGCGCCGATCGGAAGTACCCGTGACTCAATGCCTGTGCCAAGCAGGTCCTGAATCGCCTGGTCAGTGATCGCCAGCCGCTCCGGCTGCACGAGCGAGCGGGTC
>DASYBN010000094.1:0-16019 GCA_036500785.1 Acidobacteriaceae bacterium | reverse complement strand
TGTCTCAAGCCACGCAATGGCGTCTGCTCGCTCGGTAAATGATTTCCTAATCCTCTTGCGGTTGACGTCATATCTGGCCTCCCATGTGCGCCGATCTTCGCGCCACTTCAGCCCCTTCACCTTTGCTGGTTTCCGTGCCATCCTGCCGCTCCTCCGGAAAACATCATAAGCTCTTGGTGGCCCTTTGGTGGCCCTTTGTCTCGGTATTCCGTGCGGGTGTGTGCTATTGCCCTCGGCCCACCGTTACCGTGTAAGCGATTGTTGGTAAGCAAGTTATGTGCAGCAATGCAACTCGATGCGGCGCCGTGCAACAGGTACTCAATCGCCCTCTCAAGGCGAAGAGTTCGGGTTCGAGCCCCGATATCGCTACCAAAACCCTCCACAAATTGAGGACTTCCAGCAAGTGCGAAAGAGCCGCGCTCGCTGTGCTGGCCTGGCGGCCCTTGGCCCTGTTTCGGCAGTGAATGCGATCCGCTGCATTACGGCAGTTTAAGGAACTGCTGCAGACGGCCTTCAGCATCGCCCATAGCTCTCGCGAGACTAAGCTTTGCGATGTTGTTGGCAAAGACGCTATTGAGCCTCTTCCGGAGTCGCACTCTCCGTGACAGCCTGCCGCAACAACTGCTTGCGGGCGTCTGCGTCCGCCACATCCGAAGGACCTCCTCGTAGAGCCCGCGCTTATCGCCAAAGTGGTATCGGACCATCGCGACGTTGACACCTGCGCGTCGGCAAATCTCACGGAGAGAAGCGGCTTCGTAACCATGTTCCGTGAATACCGCGATCGCAGCTTGCAGCAGCCGGTTGCGCGAATCTTCCTTTGTGATGCCAACCTCCAAAGGGCGCGGGTCTGGATTCAGAGTGACCAAAAAGAGAAGAGCCGCCCCATGCTCGGGGCGGCTCTTCGTTGCGGGAGGCTTGATTTATGCCCGGAAGCGGCGGCGAAGAACCCCGGCTCCGCCAAGGATCGACGTTCCGAGGAGGGCGAGGCTGCCCGGCTCCGGCGTCGGTGCAGGAGCAGGATCGATGCTGCCCTGTATATCGAACGTCAGGTCATCCAAATTGACCGTCTCCGGCGCGCACGTCTTGTTCTTGCCTCGACCCGTGCATACGTTTACGTCGGCGGTGTATTGTCCCTCGGCACCAGGGACGAACGGACCAAAGATCCTGAACTCGTTATACGTGCCACTCGTTGTGGTGGAAAGGGTGAAGTCAAGTCCGAAGAGATCGAAGTCGTACGTACCATTGTGGTAGAGATCGAGCTCGTTATCGCCACCAAGATGATTGGACAGGGTTCCGATCGTGTAGTCATTACCGCCGATCGTCATTCCGCCCGAGATGTCCGTGATGGTGTACGCGTTCGGAAAGAAACCGGGACCGGGCTCGGTCGGAGTTCCGGAGACCGTGAACTGGACGTTGCCATCATCAGAGAACGGCGTCTGGCAGTTGAAGGTCGTGAAACAGCCGGAGAAGGTGAGAGAGTAGGTTTCATCAGCATGGGCCGCCGGTGCAACCGCCAACAACGCCGAACCCAACGCACACACAAGGAGCAAGTTCTTCATATAGGACCTCACAGATTTAATTGAGACTCGGAAGGTATATAGGCAAGTCGCGTGCCAGTTTTTGTCCGGTGTTTTGCACAAGTGAAGCGATAAAGCTCAGCAAAAGCGCAGTAACTTACCAAGGTGATGTGAAAAAGTTTGCATAGAACTAGCGCCTTACGTTCCGCTGTGTAGTTACTAAAGTCGCCTTCCCGACGGCTATACTTGCTTCAGGAAGAGCGACTTAGAAGAGCGACTTAGATGAGCAAAACCTTTTATCTAGAGACCTTCGGCTGCCAGATGAATGCGCACGACTCCGAAAAGGTCGTCGGCACGCTGCAGCAGGAGGGCTACACCCAGGTCGCAGAAGAGACCGACGCCGACCTGGTCCTCTATAACACCTGCTCGATCCGCGATAAGGCTGAGCAGAAGGTGTTTCACAGGCTCAACGAATACAAGCGTCTCCAGGGCGAGGGCAAGCGCTTCGGCGTGCTCGGTTGTGTCGCGCAGCAGGAGGGCCAGCGCATCTTTGAGCGCGCCCCGTATGTCTCGCTCGTCGCCGGTTCGTCCAGCTACCGGAACCTTCCCGAGATGCTCCGTCGCCTTGAAGCCGGCGAGACCCGCGTCACCGGATTGGACGACCGCCAGACTGATGAGACGTTCGACACCGAGTTCACCGCGCGCTCCAATCCCCACCGCGGCTACATCACGATCATTGAGGGCTGCGACAAGTTCTGCGCTTACTGCGTTGTTCCCTACACGCGCGGCAAGGAACGTTCGCGCACCTCGGCGTCCGTACTCGCCGAAGCGCAGCGCATCGCCGGACTGGGCTACACCGAGATTCAACTGCTCGGCCAGAATGTAAACAGCTATCGCGACCCGAGCGGCCGTCGCACCTTTGCTGAGCTGCTGGTCGGGGTCAGCGAGATCAATGGAATTCAGCGCGTGCGCTTCACCACCTCGCATCCGCGCGACTTCACCAGGGACATCGTCGACGCGATCGAACAGCACCCGAAGCTCTGCAATCATATCCATCTGCCCGTGCAGTCCGGCTCAACGGATGTGCTGCGCGCGATGCAGCGCGAGTACACGCGCGAATGGTATCTCGAGCGGATCCAGTGGACCAAGGACGCGAGCCGCGACATCTCGCTCACCACGGACATTATCGTCGGCTTTCCGGGCGAGACCGACAGCGACTTCGAGCAGACGATCACGCTGCTCGATGCCGTCGGGTACGATGGCGTCTTCGGCTTCAAGTACTCGCCGCGACCCAACACACCCGCCATTCACATGCACGACTCGATCGCTGACGAGGTGAAGGTGCAGCGCCTCGCGATCCTGAACGAGCGTCAGCGTGAGATCCAGCGCGTCAACTATCAGCGCCATCTCGACCAGACGGTCGAGGTGATGGTGGAGGGCCACAACGCTGCGCGCGGTCAGGTGATCGGCCGCTCGTCGCAGAACAAGACTGTGAACTTTACCCATGGGGAAGGGAACGCAAGCGCGGAGATAAATGCTGCCATTGGCAGCTATGTTGATGTGCGGATCACGAAGATCTTTCCCAACTCACTCGTAGGCGAGGCGGTTTCGGTTCCGATTGCGCCGTCGGCGGCGTTGCTCGCACATCAGGCGCTCAACGCAAGGGTGCTCACCTAGCGGGTTTACACTGGGAGTGCGATGAATCTTCCTGGATTCAAGCCGGAGCCCGAGACGCAGCGCTCTGCCGACGCTGAGATCGAGGTACGGATCCGCGGGCTGATGATGGACCCCTCCACGCACCAGCCAATCGTCGTTCTGAACGATCTCGCCGGTGAGGTCGTGCTGCCCATCTGGGTCGGCCTTTTTGAAGCGAACGCGATTGCACTCGAGATTGAGAAGGCCACGATGCCGCGGCCGATGACGCACGACGTGCTGCGCAACGCGATTCACTGCCTGAACGCACGTGTCACCCGCGTGGTCGTTGGTTCGCTGCGCGAGGAGACCTTTCACGCGACCATTTGGATGGATCAGGCCGGCGAGATCATCGCGCTTGATGCGAGGCCGTCGGACGCTATCGCGCTGGCCCTGCGCGCCGACTGCCCGATCTTCGTCAGCCGCCAGGTGCTTGAGCAGGCCAGGCTCGCGGCCAGTGGAGCGCTGAATCCGACCGCGGAGGATCTGCGTCGCTGGCTCGAAGGCCTGAACGACGACGATATGGGCCGTTACAAGATGTAGCTGCGGCGTTCGCCGCTCAAGAAGTCTAGAGCCATTCACACAGCCGCGCGACACGCGCCGCCCACTCCTCCTCTGTCGGCAGATGGGGCTGCGGAGTCTCGAGTTGCGTTCCGGCGATCGTGTTCTCGATCGCGCGCCGCAATGCGGGCAGCATCGCTTGCTCCTTGCCATCGATCACCACCGCCCACGGCGTCCGCCGCAGAATGTCGCTCACGCCCGACTCGGCATGCAGCAGCACCGGAATTCCGCGGCTGAGCGCCTCGATGGCCGGAATGCCGTAGCCTTGCACAGCCGGCATCAGGAACAGATGCGTGGTGTCGTAGAGCTTCGCGAGCTCTTCATCGCTCAAATAGCCGTGGAAGCGAACCCGCTCAGCAATTCCCAGCTCTGCGGCCATCTGCTGCATCGCCGGCAGCGCCGATCCCTTGCCCACAATATCCATGCGCCAATCGACGCGCGAGGAGAGCGGCGGAATCTCGCGTTCCAAGGCCGCTAGCGCGCGGAGAATCCAGTCGATCCGCTTGTTCGCTTCGATGCGTGAGACGCTCAGCATTCGCAGCTCATTTGCTACGGGTCGCGACCGGAAGGCATTTGCCGCAGTAAGTCCGCCCATACGCGCGATGTCCGCCCGGACGTTGAACTCCCGCCGACACTCGCCGCGGAGGTACTCGCTGGTGACGATGGTGTGTCCGCCGCTGCGCAAGCCCATGCCGGTGAGGGTGTCGGAAAGGTGTCGGCTAAGACGTCCTTTGAAGCTGAGGCTTGCCGCATCCTCAAACAGGCTGGGCGTATCGTGCATCAGGCAATGGAAGCCGCGCATGCCTGCGATGGTTGCGTGCAGCGCAGGTTGATAGCCGGACATCAGCGGCTGCGGTGCTCCTCGCTGCGACTTGAAATATCGTCGGAGTGCCGCAATCTTTTTCATGGCGCGCATCTGCGGCCGCAGTTCCACGACCTCAAGAGGATGCTGCGCATACTTTGCGAGCCCGACGTGATCGACGTAGGTGACGATATGGCTCGGCAGTTTGTGTTCGTAGAGCCATCGCGAGAGTGCGAGCACGCTGCGCTCGGCGCCGCCCATCGCCTCAATCTCAGTGAGAACGATAGCTCGCGAATTGGGAGTAGGCGTCGGCATCTGCAGTCGGGGGCCTGCTGGATTTCTGCGGCTCTAAGTTGTGAGGTTCGGTACGAGAAGCCTAACGCACAGCCAGCTCATCGAGCCAGTCAAAAAACTCTGGGAAGCTGATGCTTGCCGCCTCCGCGCCGTGAATTGCCGTATCACCCGCAGCTCGCAGCGCCGCGATTGAGAATGCCATCGCGATCCGATGGTCTGATCCCGAATCAATCTCCGCGCCATGTAGTTGCTGATTGCCCGGAACGTCCACGCCGTCTTCGTGCTCGGTTACCTCGGCGCCCATCGCGCGCAGGTTTTTCACGACCAGCGCAATTCGATCCGATTCCTTCACTCGCAGCTCGCGCGCATCGCGAATGCTCACGCCCTCGCTGGTATACGGCGCAATCGCCGCGATCACCGGCAGCTCGTCAATTAGCTGCGCCGACAGAGCGCCGGAGATCGTGATGCCCTTCAACGTGCGATTGCGGTTCACCTGGATCGTGCCGATCATTTCGCCATGCTGCTCCTGCACATCCAGCACCTTGATGTGTCCACCCATGGTCGTGATCACATCGAGCAGGGAAGCGCGCGTCGGGTTCAACCCCAGCGCATCCAGCACAAGATTGGAATCCTCAAAGAGCAGCGCCGCGCAAAGAAAGAAGGCCGCCGAGGAGATGTCACCGGGCACTGTTGCCTCAATTCCGTGGAGCTCCTGTCCGCCGGCGATATACACGCGATCGTCTCGACGAATGAGCTCCGCGCCAAAAGCCTTCACCGCTTGCTCGGTATGGTCGCGCGTGCGGATGCTCTCCGCGAACGACGTCGTTCCGTTGGCCTGCAGCCCGGCGAAAAGCACGGCGGTCTTTACCTGCGCGCTCGCGATCGGCGCGTCGAAGTCAATCGCCTTCAGCTCGCCACCTTGAATCGTCATGGGCGCATGGCCGTCCGTCAGCGAGACTCGCGCGCCCATCTGCTCGAGCGGCTTGCGAATGCGCTCCATCGGCCGGCTCGAAAGCGACTCATCGCCGACAAACCGGAACGTTCCACGCTGCGCGGCAACCAGGCCCGCGAGCATTCGCATTGTCGAGCCTGAGTTTCCGCAATCAAGATCCTGCTTTGGCTTCTCGAACCGGCCAGCCGTTCCTGTCACCTCAATCGTGCGTCCTTCACGCTTCGTCGTCGCGCCGAGCGATTCCATGCACGCCAGCGAACTGTGCGGGTCCGCGCCGGTCGAGAAGTTCGAGAGCCGCGAGGCCCCCTTCGCAAATCCTGCCAGCATCGCATAGCGGTGCGAGATCGACTTGTCACCTGGCAGCGTCAACGAGCCGCGCAGGCTGCGTGCCGGAGAGATGACGCGAGTTATTGAATCCGTGTGTGTCGCAGAAGCCATTCCCGCTATTGTAGCGGCGCACTCCGCTCTGCTCTAGCGTTTGCCGGTCGCGGTCGAGTACGCCAGTGCGAGGTCGTCGACGAGATAGTGATACAGCCGTTCGTGATCCTGCTCATCGCGATTCCGCAGGATCGCCGAAGGATGAATCGTCGCCATCACCTTTTTCGCAAACGGAGTCTCGCGAATCTGCCCGCGGTCCTTCATCACTGAAAACGTGCTCCCCAGCAGCGACTTCGCCGCGCTCGCTCCGAGGCACAGAATCACCCGCGGCCTCACCGCGTCGATCTCCGCCTGCAACCACGGCCGGCAGGCATTGATCTCGCTCATCCGCGGGTTCTGGTGCAGGCGCAGCTTGCCGCGCTGCACAAACTTGAAGTGCTTGACCGCGTTGGTGACGTAGATCTCAGCCGGCTTGATGTGCAGTTCATCCATCGCACGCCGCAGCACTCCGCCCGCCGGCCCCACGAACGGCTCGCCCTGCTTGTCCTCTTCGTTGCCCGGCTGCTCGCCCACCAGCATGAGATGTGCGCGGCTCGATCCCGCCCCGGGCACCACCTGGATTGCGTGCTTGTAGAGCTCGCATCCTCTGCATCCGGGCATCGCCTCCGCCAGCACCGGCAGTGTGTGCTCAGGTGGAACGAACGGCGCGGCGGTTTCCAGTTGGGCACGAGGCATCGCGGCTCCCATCATCTGAGACGCCACAACTGTGAATTGCGCTGCAAAGCTGGAGCTTTAGTGTCCGGCTGGGGTCTCCGGATAAATGCGAATATCCGCGACGCCGCGATACCGCTCCGCAAAGTCCATCCCATACCCTACGACGAAGCGGTTCGGAATTTTGAAGCAAACGTAGTCTGCCTCGATCGGCACCTGCCTGCGCTCGGGCTTGTCGAGGCAGGTCGCGATCTTCAACGAGGCGGGCTTATGCTGCAGCATCAATTGCCGCAAATAGCTCAACGTGAGCCCCGTGTCGAGGATGTCCTCGACCAGGATGACGTGCTTGTCTTCGATCGGGTTGTCGATGTCTTTGATCATCTTCACCTGCCCCGACGAGACGCGCGCCCGGCCATAGCTCGAAACGGCAACAAAGTCGAACGTGTTGTCGACGGTAATGGAGCGCGCAAGATCGGAAAGGAAGATGGCCGCGCCTTTGAGCACACCAATCAATACAACCGACTTTCCGGCGTACTCGGTCGAGATTTGCTGGCCGAGCGCATGCACGCGTTCGGCAATCTGCTCTCGCGAGAAGAGAACTTCCATCGTCTGGGGCGGAACGTACTGGGGCAACGACATGGTTATGCGTAGGGTAGCGGAATACGGGGGCAAGGAAAAGGCGGCCGGCGCCGTCGCCGTGGGGCCGCGCGTAAATATGGCCGATATACTGGAGATGAATGTATCCCTTCATCAACGTCGGTCCCTGGCACATCGGAACCTTTGGCTTGCTGCTGTGGCTGGCAGCGGTCTGTGCCACGATCGTGCTTCATTACAACTTCAGGCGCAATGGCGTGGACGCTGACGCGCTCAATGTAGTCGCTCTGTCGGTCGTAGCCGGAATAATCGGCGCCAAGCTCTGGCATGAGCTGCAGGACCCCCACGAACTGGTCGCCGCATGGCGACAGATCATGCTGCCGGGCCGCGCTCATCCTTTTGAAGTGCTCAAGGGTTTTCTTACGTGGTTTCAGGCCGGATTCGCCTGGTTCGGCGGCCTTGTCGCCGCAATCGCCGTGTTGATGTGGCAGGGAAGAATCGCACGATTCAAAGGACCGCTCGAGGGCACGCAGGGAGAGCATGTCGGATCGTTGCGCATGCTTGATCTTGCAGCGCCCGCCGCGGCGCTTGGCTATGGCGTTGGACGAATTGGGTGTCTGCTTTCCGGTGACGGCGATTACGGCGTCAACACCACACTTCCGTGGGGCGTCCACATGGCGAAGGACGCCCTCGTTCCACCCAACCCTCCCAACGCGCTCGTGCAGCCGACTCCGATTTACGAGCTGCTGTTCTCGCTGGTCGTCTGCTGGATTCTTTGGAAGCTTGGCGAACGGCACAAGCCGATCGGCTGGCTTACGGGCATGTATCTGGTGCTGTCCGGGATCGGACGATTTCTCGTGGAGTTCGTCCGGATCAACCCGAAGCTGTACTTCGGTCACACGATGTCGAACGCGCAGGTGGCGGCGCTCGGCAGCGTAATCGTCGGAGCCGTCGTGATCGCGTGGGCATCGAAGGCACAGTGGCAGTGGGCACCTCAGCTGGCTGCAAACCCTCGCACCTGACGAGCTACAGCTGCTTGAGATACTCCCGCGCGAGTCCCAGCTCCGGGAAGAGTCTCTCCTCCGCCTGAAATTCACGCGAGTGCACGCAGCGCCGACCGGCGCGCACGCGGACGGGATGTTTCAGGTGCAGCATCTCGTGGTACAGCAGGTACTCGACGGCGTAACGCGGTGTGTTGGCACGGTCGAAGACGCGGCTCACCACAATCGTGTTGTGTGCGGCGTCGTAGTGCCCGAGCATGCGCTTGGCGTAATGCGCGCTCCAGGTCAGCGTGGGCCGCGCCAGCAGGCCGTGAAAGAAACGAGTATTCAGCGACTCGAAGACTTCATCCAGATCGTAATGGTGGCCCTTTGAAGAGCTGATGCGCTTGCGTCCGCGCTCCTGGCGTATGCGCTCGGCGTGCCTTAGGACGGCCTCGGATTGGGTGTAGCGGCGATAGCGGTCGGCGAAGTGCGGCACGATCGGCTTGCGATAGAGCTTCGCCAGAAGGATGTGCGCAATCGCCTGATGAATTGTCTCGGGCGCATGTTCCAGCAGATCGGAAAGCCGCACGATCAGCCGCCCTTCGCGCAGCCGAATCGTCGTGTTCAGGCTCGTAAAGCGCCGGAACTTCACCTCAAGCGACGGTATTGGCGCACGCGGACGCAGCGCACGATACTCGGTCTCGAAGATCGAGATCAATTCACCAGATGCATGGGGGAGAGCAGAACGCGACACGCTGAAGCCAGATTAACATCAGTGCGGCGTCTCGTTCACCGGCGAGTGCTCCGGATCGGCTCGCTCCTGTTCGACCTTTGCCGCGCCGGGATGTTCCTTGAAGTACGAGGCCTGCTCGGTCTGCATCGAGGTAGCGGTCTCGCGCATATCCTTCAAGGAATCGAGCGCCATCTTGCGCACCACGTTATAAGCCTGATCATCCGCGGGCGCACGCAGCATGATTGACCATCGTTCCGTGGCGCTGATCAGCTTCGGCAGCGACTTCCGAACGTCGCGGTGTTTGCCCTGGTACTCGTCGAGATTGTCGTTGAACTCGTCCGCGATCGCCTCGAACTGATCCAGCAGATCATGCATGTCCTGATTGAAGCCCGGACGGCGAGGTTTCGCGAGCAACTCCTCGATCTCCTGCTCGCGCGTGTCAAGAATCTTGATGAACGCGAGTACACGGTCGTTCGGTATGTACGCGGCATCCCGCAGCGATTCGATCTCCTTCTGGCTCATGGAGCTGTCTTCATCCTGCGCGAAGATGCAGGGTACAGACGCAAGCAGCAAAACAGCACAGACAACCACTGCAAGCGGTCGAACTCGAGGAGGCAGCGTCATTTCGAGAAGAGGACCGCGAGCACCTGTGTGTGCAGCCGGTCCACCTGCTGAAGTGCGGCCTGTGTTGCGCTGCGCTGTCCTGCGGACGCGACGTGCGCCATATCGCTAAGGCGTCGCGTGATGTGTTCGAGCAGCATCTCCGCATTCTTCAGGCGCTTCGGGTTCACAGCCGATGCCTTCTCCATCTTGGCGGCGACCGAATCGAGATGCAAGAGTGTTACTGTCGCCCCTTGGTCGTCTCCGGCGGCGATCTCCCGGCCGGCCAGTTCGGTGAGTCCGTGCAGTACCTCGGCGAACATGTAGCACTGATCGCGAGGTTGCGCGGCGTCGGCGCGCTGCTCCAGCTCGTTCAGGGCAGGAACATCCAGCTGAGCCTCATCAGGACCGGAGGCTCGCGCGGAGGATGTGAGGGGAACAATAAAGACAAGGGTGAGGAGAATGAGGCCCGTCTCGCGACGGAGCAGATCCCGGGACCCGGACGCAGTGACCATAGCGCACCCCCTTTCAGAGTGCTGCAATGCTCTACCTCTGCTTCACTACCTCTCGTGCTCCAGCGCGATCAGCCGATGGCGGGCCTGAAACTCCTGATCAGGGTACTTGCCGCCGGCGAGGGCGAGGAACGCACGATACGCTCGTTCTGCGTCCTTGTTCTGATGCAGCGTGTCATGGGCCGTTGCCTCAAGGAACAGGGACGCTGGCGAGTTGGGCAGAACTGTAGCACGCGCAGCCAGCGCTTGCAATGTCGCGTGAGGATCGTGGTTGCGGGACGCCGCAAACGCGAGGTGTCCGGCCGCCTGACCCCACTCCTCATCGGACGAGAAACTCGGTCGCATGGCGACGGCCTTCATCAGCAGCGTTTGGGCTTCCGCGAACTTCTGCTGCTCGACGAGTGCCGTTGCGAGATCGTCCAGGAGCATCGGGTCACTCGGATTCTGGGCGACAAGATCGCGCAACAGCGGCTCGGCCTTCGCGTAGTCGCCGCTGAGCGAGTAGAGGTGAGCCAGCAGCCGCGTGATCGCGGGATTGCTTGCCGCTGCAGGATCGCCGGAGCGCAGCCTTTCGATGAGCGGAATTGCCTCCTCAGGCTTTCCTTCCGCTCCATAGACGGCGGCGAGCTGCGAGAGCAGGCGGGGGTCGGCGGAGCTGCTCGCGTCGCCTTTCAGAAAGGGCTGCAGTGCCGTGGTCAGGAGCGCTTCGGCCTCGGCGGTCTTGCCCTGCGCGGTGAGCGCGTGGGCGAGGCCGGCGGTGGCGTCCGGGTCGTTGGGCGTGAGGGCGAGCAGGCGCCGGTAGGCGGCTTCGGCCTCGGGAAACGCGTTGGTATGCTCGGCGAGCCGGGCGCTGAGCAGAATGTCGGCGGGCGTTTCGGGGGTGAGCTTCAGGGCTGCCAGGAGTTCGTCAGCCGCGGCGCCGGGATCCGTGTGCTCATCGAGGACTGCGAGCGAGCGCAGGGCGCGGCCGCGCAGGTCCGGATTCGCATCCGCAAGGTTCGCGGCTGCCTTGAGTTCGCGGTGCGCGGCGTCGAGGCGTCCGTTGCGGGCGTCCAGAAGCCCCAGTGCGAGCTGAGACTGAGGAAGTGATGGGTCGGCGGTGATGGCGGCGCGGTAGGAGGCTGCCGCAGCAGTGTCGTCGCCAGCGTGCTCCTGGGCGAAGCCGAGGTCGTAGAGGATGTGCGGGTTCTTCGGCTGGGCTGCTGCGAGCGGCTTGAGAGCGGCGATCGCGGCGGTGTAGTCGGCGTGTTCGAGAGCGGATTCGGCGGAGCGGAGTGCGGCGCTGCTGGCGTCTTGCGGTGAGGACGAATCAGCCTCGCGGGTTCCGGCAGGAAGGCTCTGTGGGCTCGCGGAGGCGGCGAGCAGCAGGGCCGCAAAGAGAGAGGAGCTGAGCTTGAAAACCTGCATTTAGTAGTTAGACCGCTCTCCGCTCTAAAAGTGTGCAAAGTCTTCCACAAAAAAGACTTAGGCGATGGACGTTAGTCTGAGCCTAAAGCACTAACGCAGCGTGCGCGACGATGAAAAGAGACGGCGAGCCGGACTGCTCTGGGGTGAGCCGGCTCGCCGCTTAGTGGGGGTGAGGATTAGTGCAGCAACTCGAAGGTGTTGGTGGCGTCGTCGACGAAGTGGACGCCGGCCGCGGTCGCGACGAGACCAAAGAGCGCGCCGGAGCCCGGAGGGCTGCCGGAGCTGTCGACCAGTTTGGTCGCTACTTGCTGACCGGTGGATGGGTTGATCTCAACGAGGTTGCCATCGTCTCCGTTGGCGACGATGACGTCATGGTTCGGCGCGATGGTGAGTCCGAGGGGATCGTTTAGTGAACCACCCGAGGAGACCGTGACACCGGTGCCGGCGCTGAAGAAGCGGAAGAGCGCATTCGGTATCGCGGTGATGCGGTTGTTTAGGCTGTCCGCAATGTAGAGGGTGCCGGTCTTGCCGTCAAACGCGACGCCAGTGGGACCGATGACAAGCGCCGCTGGGTCGGTGCGCTCCGGGAAGCCGGAGCCGATGACTGCCTCCTCTAAGACGAAGGGCCGCGGGCCCGCGGTGCTAAGTAGCAGGCGCACCACGGTGCCGCCGTTGACGGTTTCTCCGCCGGCAGCGACTGTGCCGTTGAGCACGTTTGTTACGAACAGCGTGACGAGCGAGCCGTCGTCAGCCGCGATCATGTCCCAAGGGCCGTTGATGTGGTGACCGACGATGGTGTCGACGACTTTGCCGCGGGAGTTGAGGACGATGAGACAGCCGGAGCCGATGGTTGCCGAAGTGCCGTCGGTCGTGGGCAGGCTGCCCACGATGACGAAGCCGCTCCGAAGCGCGACCAGCGCAGTAGTAAGTCCGACGCCGCCGGGGCAGAAGACATCATCTGGATCGATCTTCGCGAACTGATTGAAGGTTCCGTCAGGCGCGATCTGCACGATGGTTGTGCCGGTGCCCTGAAGATTCATGCTGTTGTTGAAGTTGCTGATGAGGAAGTCGCCGGCGACGAGATCGCCTTTGGTGACGGGGACCTGTGCGACTCCGTAGGGGTTGACATCACCATTGGGTGGAACGGTGGAGCTTACCAGAGTGACTGTGCCAAGAGGCCCGATGAAGGAGCTGGCTGCACGAGCGAGGTTGGGTCCGCTGATACCGAGCAGCGCTGACAGGATGAGCCCGCGTCGAAGCACAAGAGCAGGAGTGAGATACATGTGCATTCTCCTTTGGGGGTGCACGGACTGGCCGCAGGGTCAGGGATACGCCTGCGCGAGCGCCGTAGTTGTCACCGCAATGTCTGCGTTTTGTAAATCCATAGTGCGAGGATCATCGACACGGGGGAGCTGCGGGTGCCACCGAAGCACGCTGTCGACGGGCCACGAAAAAGCGGCAGGGATTTCTCCCTGCCGCCTGGATTGTTTGTCCGGCCGCTAGACCGGTTGATGATTACGGGTTGGTGACCGTGTTGGGGGTGCCGGCAGGCTGAACGCCCTGCAACTGAAGGAAGTTGCGGACGTTGAGAGTGCCGTTGCCGAGCACGGGGCTGTAGGAGTCATTCGGGCTGACGGTGAAGAAATTGTTGTTGCCCGAGATGTTCCGGTGGAAGTACTGGTGCGGATCAGACTTGTCACTGACAAGCGACTGGACGGCGGAAAGCGCGTAGATCAGCGGGTTGATGTTGCCCAGTCGCGTCCCGGCGTCCTCGACGGCGATAGCGACGACGCCGGCCATTTCAGGCGATGACGCGCTGGTGCCGATGAGCAGGTACGGGCCGCCACCGATCCAGACGACGACAGCGCTGCGCGGAAGTGCCGTGCAGTCCTGCGCAGCGAGGTCAGCGTCGCCAGGGCAGCCGCCCATCTGGAGCGAAACGTCAGGAACAGCGCGGGCGTTCTGGAAGCCCTTGCCGAGCTTGTTCGCCTGCGCTTCCGTGTTGCCGAGCAGTTGGTATGCAGGCCGCGAGAAGACGCTGCTGTAACCTCCGCCCGAACCCCAGGTGTTGTTGCCGACGGTGACGAACTGGTTAGGTCCAACCTCGTACTCGGCCGGAAGGCGCGGGTCGTAGTTGGCGTTCTCGACCAGGTAGGTTGAGTCGTTGGTGGTGGGAGTGGCCTGGGTGATGAGGTTGGTTCCGCCGACGCCGGTCACGGCAGGGTCGGACGCCGGATTCTCAACACCGGGGACGAAGTTGGTGCCTGGCTCGCCGGTGTTGGCGAAGGCCACAGAGACGCAGGGGACAGCGCCGTTGTCACCGGAGCTGGCGAGGAAGGTGATGCCCTGCGCGTTGCCCTGCAGGAAGATGGAGTGATACGCCTTGAGGATCGAGGTGTAGTCGACGCCACCGTTGTACGCCGCGGTGTAGTAGAGCTCACAACCGCCGAAGGAGCTGCTGACGACGTCGACGCTATTGTCCTCAACGACAGCGGTGTAGCCGTCGATGATGGAGCCGTCGGAGAGGTCAGGGATGTTGTAGAGCGTCTCCTGCGCGCCGGGAGCGGTGCCGAGCGACATCTGCGTATCGAGCGAGGCCTCGTCGGCGTCGCCGCTCGCGGGATTGAACGGACCGCTGCCGCCGTCCACTGGGCGAATCGTGACGGAAGGAACGGGCAGGTTGGAGTACTGGCTGTAATCCTGATAGTCGACGATTGGGCCAACCTCAATACCCTGATCGAAGCTGAGCAGGATGTCGGTCGGCGAGATCACGGACGAGATCACGATGCCAATGTGTGAACCTACACCGGCCATCTGCACCGGCTTGTGTGAGCCAAAAAGCGGTGCGGCTTTGGAGTTGAAGGCCGGCAGGACGTACGCCTCGTTGAGGTCGTCCGGCAGATAGAACGCATACGCCGTCGAGAGCCGCTGGTTGGTGATCATCCCGCCGCCTGAATTCGCGGTGAGCTTGGTGACGGCCGGGGCCGCGCTGAGGCGCGCCGAGTGAACGTGCGTGCCGGAGAGCGGGGCGAACTGCGGAATCACGGCGCCGGCGGCTGCCAGCTCAGCCGGCAGCGTGAGTTTGCTGGCATCCAGACGGAGGTGACCGTTGCGCGTCTTCACCTGCTGCAGGCGGGTGTTGAAGAGATTTTCGACAGCGGAGACGGAGCCCTCAACCTCGAGGCTCTGGGTGTGCTCGGCTGTGATGGTGAAGCCGGCGGACTTCAGCTTGTTCTTGACGGCAGCGACCGTGGACGCCTTGGGGCCAAACTGCGCCTTGAACTGCCCGGGCGTTAACCACTGGTGATAGTTGGGTGAGGAGGAGTCGGTCTGCTGGGCGACGAGTTGCTCGAGCGCGGCCTGGTTCGTGAGCGGAAGGAAGACGCTGAAGTGCGTGGAGGTGCTGGGATCTGCAGCGCCAAGCACCTGGGGATGCGCGGCAGCTGCCTTGCTGGATTGAGCAGAGATGACCGTGGGAAGGGAAAGTCCAATGAGCACAGCAGCGGCAGCGCTCAAGGTAAACGTATGGGCCCGCATGTAGAGTCCTCGTGATGGGTTAACTGGAATGTAAAGCGTGGTGCCACTATACCCACACAGGGGGTGCGGAACGCAAGGTAATTCGGCAGGCGACTCGTAGATTGCAGCCGTATCAAACTGACGGCCCGGTGAAAACGTGACGAACAGGGCCTCTCGCGCGGGTGCATCTTGCTCAGGCTGCGGGCGGTTACGACAGGCATGCTCGATATAATCCGCGCATGTATACGCCTCAGGCTGGCATCTTCGCGCTTGGAACGTCCTCTCACGCTTATCTGGAGTTCGACATCGTGGACGCGGCGAAGGCTGAGGAGTTTGCGGCAAAGATCTCGGCAATTCGTGAGCCGCGGACGACCACGGGAGGCGTGAACTTCGTCATTGGGTTTCGGCCGGAGCTATGGCGCGAACTCGTCCCGGACGATACGCCGGCTGCCGTCGAGGGATTCAACCAGGATGTCCGCGGGGTTGAGGGGTTTGTGATGCCGGCGACGCAGCATGACGCGCTGGTTTGGCTGTCGGGCAGCGCGTATGACGTCGTGTTTGACACGGCGCGATCGGTGGTCCGCGACCTGGCAGACTTGGGATCGCTGGAAGATGAAACTTCAAGCTGGCCGTACCGGCACGATCGCGACCTTACCGGCTTCATCGACGGCTCGGAGAATCCGACGCTTCTCGACGCACCTGCCGATGCGCTGATCGCAGAAGGCCAGCCCGGCGCTGCGGGGTCGGTGCTGTTGCTGCAGAAGTGG
>DASYBN010000093.1:0-3584 GCA_036500785.1 Acidobacteriaceae bacterium | reverse complement strand
AAAGATACGCCAAAAGAAAATGCACATGGTCACAACAGTACAGAACTCAGATATACACAACAAAATATCCATTCTCTTCTTTACCCACAGCCATCTCTCCTGGCTGGTCTGGCTGCTTATGCTCTACATCGGCTTCTTCGCCATCTCGCAGGGCGCCGTCATCTGGGTCTACATCAGCGAGGTCTTTCCCAACCGCGTGCGCGCCAAGGGCCAGAGCCTCGGCAGCTCCTCCCACTGGGTCACCAATGCCATCATCTCGTTCGTCTTCCCTGTGATGGCGAAGTCCTCTGGCGCGTATCCCTTCCTGTTTTTCGCCGCCATGATGGTCGTCGACTTCTTCGTCGTCCTCTTCTACTACCCGGAAACCACCGGCATCTCGCTCGAACAGATGCAGCACAAACTAGGCATCGACTGATGCAAATTTCGGTCATCGTTGCGGCGGGTTTGCTTCGTGTCGGGCCTAACTTCCGAATTGACGATCACACGGCGACAGCCCGTGGAAGGGGCTTATAACGCAGGTTCCCTACGCATCTCGGATTCGAGCGCCGATTGAGTTTCGCGCTGTGCGACGCGGTCGCGCAGGCGCAAGAAAGGGCGCTCCACGGCAACGTGCAGTATCCATGCCGCCGCGACGCAGCTGAGGGCGTACAGGAGCCATGAGGCTGGGCCTTGCGATGCCGTGATCCGCGGGAAACGCTCGAAGACGAGGTGGCCCACCTCTTTGTGGGTGAGGTAGAGGCTAAAGGCGAGGGCGGCGATGGTTTCTGCGCCGGGAATTCTGATGCGGGCGAGTATACCGTTGGCGCTGATGCTGGAAGCGGTGATGAGGCCGAGTCCCAGAGCGAGCAGGGGAAAGCCGATCACGACGCCAACCGCGGCCGGACCTGTGCTGCTGCCGAGATCCTCGTAGCGGAACATCCAGACCACGCAGGCGACGCACAAGGAGCCGAAGGCGAGCAGCGCATGTCCGCGCAGCATGAGCCTGCGCCATCCCGCGGGGCGGAAGGTGCGCAGGATGGCGAGGGCGACGCCGACCACAAGTCCGTCGAGCCGCGTATAGCTGGGATAGTAGATGCCGGTCCAGACGCTGTCAGGGTAGCGCAGGACGAGTAAGGAGCGGACGGCGATGCCGCCGAGGACGACCGACGCGAGAACCGCGACCGTGATACGTGGCGACGGGCGGCGCATGAGGAGCACGACGAGCACCGGCAGAACGAGGTAGAAGTGTTCCTCCACGCAGAGCGACCAAGCGTGCGAGAAGGCGTGGCGGTCGAAGCTGATGCCGAAGTTCATGGTGAAGGTAAGGAACTTCCAAAGGGGCGCGAGGCGGGGACTCTCCCGCCAGGCAGGCACAAGAACGTAGAGCGCGAGCACGGTGAGATAGGCGGGCAGGATGCGAAAGGCGCGTCGGCGATAGAAGTCCAGAATGGAGAGTCGACGGCCGCTGCGGTACGGCCGGAGCACCTGCTGCCCGATGAGGAAGCCGCTCAGGACGAAGAAGAGGTCGACGCCCATCCAGCCGAAGTACGTGACGGGGAAGATGCGGAACGGTAGCTCGCCGAAGGCCGTCAGGTGGTAGAGCATTACTACAAGGATGGCGAGTGCACGAAGGGTATCGAGGCCAGGATGCCGGGTGGATGCGCTGGTGAGCTTCACTTGTGGATGGAGCGGACGTGCGAGCAAACTTAGATTACAACAATCCGTTGGAGAGCGTTAGGGCCAGATGGTCGGCTAACCTTCCTCAATCCGAAATTTGGGTTAGTTCCGGTTGGCCGGTGATACGCCCGCCACGCTGGTGGCGTTTGCAGTGCCTTCGGCCTAGGCTCAAGCGGCTATTGATATGTAGCTGTAATGGCCCTCACACTGAAGGAGTGCAACTGCGGCTACCATCGAGGCGACCACTAGAACACCGGGAACTGTATGAGCGAGCATCTCGCGCACGATTGCCTCAGGGTCCTGACTCAGATGATTATGTTCGATGAGCACCCGTACCTGTTCCTCAAGCGCAGTATGACAGCTGAGGAACTGAACACCTCGCGATTGTAGCGCCCGCATACTGGAATCTTGATATTGCGCTGTGACGTCATTTGGGTCTTGCGAAGGAATGATCGGAGGCATGCCAGAGGGCCGCAGATAGAATGGATTTCTAAGTGCAGGCTGGGCTGTCTCACGATCGTTGACCTTGAGCCATTCTCCAATCCTGTACTTCTCCCAAATGAAGTCATCATAATTCAGAAGGTTTGCAGGGCCGTGCAGGCCACCCACTAACTTGACGTTGTTTGCAGGCACACCGAACCCAAAGTGTAGCCCGTTCAATGAATTCTTCATGTTGACGAGAAATTTGCCATCGCTGATCTGAGTGACATCGAAAAGCTGTTTGATGTGAGCGCGGTTTATGACGAGAGAATGAAATTCGCTCAGCTTCCAGTCCTCTGTTTTTTATACCAGTTGCGCATCTGCCTGGGGCGCCAGACCACCCAGCGCACTCAGAATAGCAACGCCCGAAGCAGCTGTTGAGACAAATGATCGACGTGTGATGTTCTTCAATGTGTTCTCCTGTGTCGCATGTTCTTGTTAGCTGGTAGCCGATGACGATGAGCACTCTTGTCTGAGTTAAAGTGACGTATCCTTTCACTCGTGCGTGGGACGGATCAATGCTGCAATCCGAAGCGAAAGGTTGCGGAGAGATAGCCGTAAGTCTGACCGTCCGCCAGGTGTGAGGACCTCATCACGCTCCCGCCCTACAGACGTGCAATACCTACGTTCCAAACGAGCGCCTCATGGAAGACATATTTTGCCGACATGTCAACCCCATAGCCAATGTGGTTGCTTGCAAAGCCCCCGGTGGCGCGTCCGCTATAGCGATACCTGCAGAGTCGTAGACCGCATCGTGCACCGAGGCGAGTTGGAGAGACTCAGCATGTACCAAGAGTGTGTGATTTTTTGCGGGAGCAATATCGAGATTGAGACGAGCCTCGCGAATGTTCTGAAAACCGAACAAGTCGCCCAGGCCAAAGGCATTGTGCTTGCTGACCGTCCTGCCTGTGGAGGAACCGTTCCCACTGGCACGGTCGAACTCACCCTGCCTTCGACGCGGCCGCCTGCCCGAAACTGTCCAGCGGGAAAATCGCAAGGCATGCATGAGCGGCCAGCCAATGGCATAGAGGTCGCTTGGCGCGCGTCCTAGCGTTCCGCAAAATTATCATGATGCCTTCTCGTGACTCAAGATCGCCCAGGTGTTCTCGACGTACACAAAAGACTTCAACCAGTCCACACGAGGTCTGCCTATGAAGTAAGCCTAGCGGTCTTAAGGGAGCCCGGCAATTATCTCTTTGTTTAGGTGTAGGCATCCGTACACTGTTCAGTTAGCAAATCAGCCGCGACGCCGAGCCATCTGCACGGATTATGGAGCGAGCTTAAAACGGCACGGCGAGTTCAATCCGTACAAGCACAGCAAACCGCGGAGCGCATCAGCTACCTTGTGGGCGCCGACACCCCGGACGGTGAGCTCACTACTGTCACCTGCTCATTCCATGCATGTCGGGATGGGGAAAGCTGGAAACGTGCGTCGAACGTAGAGAACT
>DASYBN010000092.1:0-4010 GCA_036500785.1 Acidobacteriaceae bacterium | reverse complement strand
GCAGTTATGGTCACAGGAGCAAAGCTCTTCAATGCGAATGTCGCGCGCGCGCCTATCGGTACGGTCGCACATGCATTCGCGTCCAAAGCCATCGGGGGCGCGCTCTGCACGACGACTGTGGCGCTCGTCAGCGGCTGCCCTGCCGCGTCCACCACGCACACACGAGCCTGCTGTGCGTGCGCTGCCGCAGCCATCATCGCCCACGCCACCCAGTGCGCCAGACCCATGCCCTTCAGGCTCTCACATCAAGCCGAGGCAGCCGATGCGGTCGTGCCGCACTCCAACTCTTCTGAGGAGCATTCGCCATGAGCACTGCCAAAAAAGACTCCGTCGGCCTTGCGGATCCAACCAGGCTCGAGCCTTACCACGCGAAACCGAAGGACTCCACCTCCGGCACGGCGAAGCCCGGTGAAGAGCTGCTTCAGGTCGTAGTTGAGACGCCGCGCGGCAGCCGCAATAAGTACAGCTTCGATCCGGAGCAGCGCGTCTTCCGGATTAAGTCGGCGCTGCCCGCCGGCATGGCCTTTCCGTTTGACTTCGGCTTCATCCCGAGCACAACCGGTGGCGATGGCGATCCGCTCGACGTGCTGATCCTGATGGAGGAGCCTGCGTTTCCTGGGTGCGTGCTTCTGGTCCGTCTTCTCGGCGTGATGGAAGCGGAGCAGACGGAGCAGGGCAAGACGAAGCGTAACGACCGGCTTATTGCTGTCGCGGAGATCTCACAATTATTTGCGAACCTCGAGACGCTTGACGATCTACCTCGTCAGCTACGGTCCGAGATTGACGAGTTCTTCACGCAGTACCATCGCCTGCAGGGCAAGCAGTCGCGCACCCTGAGTTGGAAAGATGCCGCAGCCGCCACGCGGCTGATTGAGAGAGCCCGTCACAAGCGCTCGGCCGCGTAGCGCTGCTCGTCTGCGATCGAGGCCGTGCTCAGCTTCGCAGGCGTCTTCAGCTCCGGGAGCTGTTGGTTTGGGAAGAAGATCGACATTACCGTCCCGCGGCTACGCTTCGAGCGCACGCGAATCGTCGCGTTGTGCTTGTTCAGAATTTCGAGTGACAGCCAGAGCCCGAGTCCGGTTCCGGTCGAGCTCTTGGTGGTGAAGAACGGACGGAAGAGGCGTGAGCGCGTCTCCGCATCCATGCCTTCGCCGGTGTCGGCTATCGTTACACGCACGCCGCTCTTCCGGGCGCGATGAATACGCGTTCGCATATAGAGCCGTCCGCCCTTAGGCATCGCGTCCAGCGCATTGCTCACCAGATTCACAAAGACCTGGCGCAGCTCACCCTGCGATCCAAACACGGTGCTGCACTCGGCCAGCCGTAGGTGCGGATCGACGCCGAGCAGATGAGCGCGCCCGTGAAACAGCGTCAGCACCGAATTCAACAGCGCGTTCACATCGCACACGGTTGGGCCGGCGGGATCGCGATAGAAGCGCAGCGTCTGCGTGGCAATCTGCGCTACGCGTTTGATCTCCTGCTCGGCGAGTTCCAGGTAGGTCTCGCGGGCCGCCGGTTCTTTCGCTTCGCGCAGCAGAAATAGCAGGTTCACGACAGCTTCGAGCGGATTATTAATCTCATGAGCAATCGACGCCGCGAGCCGCCCGGTGGCGGCCAGCTTCTCGGCCTGAATCAGCGCGTCGACCGCGCGCCTCCGCTGTGAGACATCGGAGATGACTCCGATAAATCGCACCGCGCGCTCTTCGCCCTGGGGATCCGGCTCGAAGTAGGCCAAGCCTGTCGCCGCGGCCCATAGCACGTCGCCGTTGGTCCGCAACACGCGATACTCCGTGTCATACTGGCTGCGCTCCTTTGGATCGAGGACTCGGTCGATGATGTTCTTGACGCGCTGCCGGTCCTCCGGATGTACGCCCGCGTAGAAGTCCTCCAGCGTCAGCGGTGCGTCGATTGGTACGCCAAAGATCTGCCGGCAGCGCGGCGACCACTCCAGCACACCGGTACGCAAGTCCACGTCCCACACGCCGAGGTCCGCCGCCCGCGTTGCAAGCTCCAGCGTTTCGCGCGCCTGCGCGCTGGCCATCTCCGCGCGCCATCGCGCATCGATGTTCTCGCTGATGCAGATTGTGTAGACGGGATCGGCGTTGTCGTCGCGCAGCGGAGAGATCGAGTTCTTCACCCATACCGCGGTCCCGTGCGGCCGCAGATAGCGCTTGTCGATCTGAAAGTCCGGGCTCTGGCCTTCGTAGAGCGCAGCGATTCCCGCACGATTGGCCTCGCGGTCGTCGGGATGCGTAACCGACTCGACTGTTTCGCGCGAAAGCTGTTCGAAGCTGCGCCCGACAATATCCAGAAACGCGCTATTCGCTTCGACGAAGCGTCCGTCGCGGTCGGCGATGGCCAGCCCGACCGATGTGTGTGCGAATGCAGGCCCGAGCAGCCGCTGTCGTTCTTCGCGTGGAGCGCCGCTTGCATCGTTGATGCGCCGCAGGCTCTCCATCGCGCGTCAGCGGCTCCTCTGCGCCAGTTCGATTGCGGCGCCTACCCGCAGCACCGTACCCTCATCAAAATGCCGGCCCAGCACCTGCACGCCGATCGGCAGCCCGGCCGCGGTCTCACCGCCCGGCACGCTCATCCCGCAGATTCCGGCGAGCGACGCCGCGACCGAATAGATGTCTTCGAGGTACATCTTCAGCGGGTCCGCTGTTTTCTCGCCGAGGCGGAAAGCGGGCGTCGGCGTCACCGGGCAGACGATCGCGTCGACTTTGGCGAAGGCTGCGAGGAAGTCGCGTGCGAGCAGAGCTCTCACCTGCTGCGCCTTGCGATAGTAGGCGTCGTAGTATCCCGCCGAGAGAGCGTACGTCCCGAGCAGAATTCTGCGCTTCACCTCCGCGCCGAACCCCTCGTCGCGCGTCTTGCGGTACATCGCAGAGAGCGTGTTCGAGTCTTCGGAGCGCAACCCATAGCGCACACCGTCGAACCGCGAGAGGTTGGCACTCGCCTCGGCCGTGGCAATCACGTAGTAGGTCGGCACAGCGTACTTGGTGTGCGGCAGGGAGACGCGCTCGACGGTGCATCCCGCCGCGCGGAGGTCATCGAGCGACCGCTCGACTGCAGCGCGAATCTCCGGATCCAGTCCCTCGCCGAAATATTCTTCCGGCACACCGATGCGCAGCCCGCTCACGCCACGCTTCAGCTCCGCGGCATAACTCGCCACCGGCTGCTCGGAGCTCGTCGCGTCGCACACATCTTTGCCCGCGATCACCTCGAGCACTGTTGCCGCATCTTCAACGGAGCGCGCCAGCGGACCCACCCGGTCGAGCGACGACGCGAACGCGATCAGGCCGTAACGCGAGACGCGCCCGTACGTCGGCAGCACGCCAACAACGCCGCAGAACGCTGCCGGCTGCCGAATCGAGCCGCCGGTGTCCGTGCCGAGAGATGCGATGCAGAATCCGGCCGCGACTGAAGCCGCCGACCCACCCGAGCTTCCGCCCGGTACGCGATCCATCGCGCGGGGATTCCGCACCGGACCATACGCCGAGTTCTCATTGGACGAGCCCATCGCGAACTCATCGCAGTTCAGCTTGCCCAGCACGACCGCGCCCGCGGCTTCCATTCTGGCCACGGCTGTGGCGTCGTACGGCGGATGGTAGCCCTTCAGAATGCGTGAGCCGGCGGTCGTCTCCACGCCGCGCGTCGTGAGCACATCTTTGATCGCGACCGGAACACCGGCGAGCGGGCCAAGCGGATCGCCGGCCTTCGCCGCGGCATCAACGCGCGCGGCCTGCTCGAGGGCGCGCTCTTTTGTGAGCGTCAGAAAGCTGTGAATCTCGCCATCGCTTGCGGCGATGCGCTCGAAGTGCTGCTCGGCCAGGCTCACGGCCGAAACTTCGCCTGCGCGCACCTTCTCGCGTGCCGCGCTGAGCGACAGCTCTTCCAATCCCACATGAGGCGCTTCAATCATTGCCAACCAAACTCCCAAACCCGCGATCTGCTATCTATCGAAGACTCCGCGGTCTTGTTATTTCGAGACTTCTGGGTCTTTCTAT
>DASYBN010000091.1:0-7280 GCA_036500785.1 Acidobacteriaceae bacterium | reverse complement strand
GAAGCGTCGTCTTCGACGCGGTTATTGGGGCCGATGGCCGCATCGTCTCGCTTCAGCCGACGAGCAAAGAAGCTGGAGACCTCACCGCCGCCGCGCAGGACGCCGTACGCCGGTGGGTCTATCGCCCGTTCCTGATCTGCGACGTTCCCGTTCCCGTCAAAACCACCATCACCGTCAACTTCAACATCGGTTCCTAGACCCGCCGCCCTCACTCGCTGCGAGCGCATCGCGTACGATAGGGACTGACTCCAGTCCCGGTTCCTATGCGCAGACGAACCTTCCTCTGGCTCACGACAGCAAGCACCCTCGAAGCAGCCTTCACTCTGCGCTCTCTCGCGCAGGCGAGCCTCGACGCCTCCAACCCCTCCGTCGCGATCGCGAAGCTCAAGCCCGGACAATATCTCTGGGCGCCGAAGATCGCCCCCTCCGGGCCTGTACTTCTCATCGTCAGCCTTCCTCGCCAGCTTGCCTTCGTCTATCGCAACGGCGTGCTCATCGGAGTCAGTACCGTCTCCACCGGGACGAAAGACCACGCCACACCTACCGGCGTCTTCACCGTGCTGCAGAAGAAGGTCAAGCACTTCTCCAATCTCTATAACTCCGCGCCGATGCCCTACATGCAGCGGCTCACCTGGGACGGCATCGCGATGCACGCCGGCAATCTGCCCGGCTACCCCGCCTCGCACGGCTGCGTGCGCCTGCCCAGTGCCTTCGCCAAGCTGCTCTACGGCACCACAAAGCTCGGCATGACGGTCGTGATCACCGATTCCGACGCCGTCCCCCGCATCGCTCCGACGCCCAATTTGCTCGAGGCGAAGGAAGAGATCGCCACCCACCAGCAGGGCACCGTCTGGCAGCCGGAGAAGTCCCCCACCGGCCCCGTCTCGCTCATCCTCAGCGCCGCGGACAAGCGTCTCGTCGTCCTCCGCAACGGCGTTCTCATCGGCTCAACCACCGTCGAGATCGCCGGCCCGGTCACTGAAACCATCGCCTACAGCCTCACCAAGATCGACGCCGATGGCTTCCACTGGATGCAACTCCCACTGCCTGGCCAAAGCTGGCAGGGAACCCGCATGCTCTCCGCCGAGGACCGAGCTCGCGTCCGCCTGCCGCAGGACTTTCGCGCTGCGCTCGACGAGGAACTCAGCCCCGGCGTCACCCTCGTGGTCACCGCCGACTCGCTCAAGGCGTCCGACATGGGCGCCCCCGTCACCGTCCTCGAAGCCGACCGGTAACGGCGCCATCGAGCTCGACTCGCAACGCAGCGGCACAAGCCGCGGCTAAAATGCCTCATTCCCTGAAGAGGTCATTCATGCGCCGCCTGCGCTGTGTCGTTGTGGCTCTCGCCCTGTCCCTCAGCAGTTCTGTCTTCGCGCAGAGCAATTCGGCCTCCGCATCCGCTCCGCAAAAATCAGCCTTCGAGCAGATGCGCGATCTCACGCAGCTCGACCGCAAGGACGCCAAGCCCTTCCATCTGAAGATGGACGTCCAGCTCTATGACATGAGCGGCAAGCCCGCGCACACCGGCACCATCGAGGAGTGGTGGGCCGCGCCCGATGAATACAGAATCGAAACCACCAGCGGCTCACTCCACGAGATCACAGCCACGGGAGGCCAGCCCAACACACCGACCATTCCCAATCGCGAAAGCTATCTGCTTGAGCAGCTCTGGCAGCAGACCGTCAGTCCTCTCTCAGGTTTCTATTCCTCGGCGACGGCTACCGCCAAAATCAACTTCGGCAGCACCCAGTTGGATTGCTTCGTCGGGAAGACTCCATTCGTTCAGGATGCGGATCCCTTCACTCCGCCGATGTACTGCACAGATCCTGGCAAGCAGAACGTCAGAGTCGTGCGCAACGGCTTCGAGTTCCTTCTGCGCAACTCGCTCGGGACCTTTCAGGGCACGACCGTCGCGCTCTCCTCAACCATCACGTACCTCGGGCGCACCGCGATCTCCGGCAAGATAAGCACACTTGAGTCGTTCACGCCGGGCTCGCCAGGCACTCCCCCGCTCCAGCCCGATCCTCCGGTGAAGGAGGAGGTGAGCGCGACCACGCGGTTGGCTGGCGCGTCCGGCGTCCGTGGAGGCCGTCTGCTCAAGCACTCGCCCCCGATATACCCCGATATCGCACGGCTCCAGCATCTCAGTGGCATCGTGCTCCTCCACGCCATCATCATGAAGGACGGCAAGACCGGCTCGATCTTCGCGATCGCCAGCCCTAATGAGTCACTCACTCTGGCCGCCATCGATGCGGTTCGCGGCTGGGAGTACGAGCCCTATCTGCTCAATGGCGCTCCGACTGAGGTCGATACAATAGTCCGCGTCGGCTTCAATTTCAACTAGAAGCCTTCCGTTCTTCTCGCTCTCAAGCGAGAGCCACTCAGGAGCCTCCCCCATGAAATCCTTCGGCTACGCCGCTGCCTCCAAATCCGCTCCACTCGCGCCATGGACCTTCGATCGGCGCGATCCCAACCCCGACGACGTCGTGCTCGCGATCGACTACTGCGGCATCTGCCACTCCGATATCCACCAGGTCCGCGGCGAATGGGGCAACATGCTCTTCCCGATGGTTCCCGGCCACGAGATCATCGGCCGCGTCGCCCAAGTCGGCTCCGCGGTCACACGCTTCAAACCCGGCGACCTCGCCGCTGTCGGCGTCATCGTCGAGAGCTGCATGCACTGCGCCAACTGCAAAAATGACCTCGAGGTCTACTGCTCTGACGGCGGAGCCCGCGACACCTACAACGCCGTGCTCCGCAGCGGCGAGCGCACCTACGGCGGCTACGCGGATACCATCGTCACGCCCGAGCACTTCGTCCACACCCTTAAGCCCGGCATCGATCTCGCCGCTACCGCCCCTCTCCTTTGCGCCGGCATAACCACGTACTCTCCGCTGCGTCACTGGGGCGCCGGGCCGAACAAAAAAGTCGGCGTTATCGGCCTCGGGGGCCTGGGCCACCTTGCGCTGAAGTTCGCCCACGCCTTCGGCGCGCACGTCGTGCAGTTCACTACCTCGGAATCCAAAATCGCCGACGCCAAGAAGCTAGGCGCGGACGATGTCGTCCTCTCCAAAGACCCCGCCGCGATGCAGAAGCACGCCGGCAGCTTTGACCTCATTGTCGACTGCGTCTCCGCCCCGCACGACGTCAACGCCTATCTCGCGCTGCTCAAGCTCGACGCCACGCTCTGCCTCGTCGGCCTGCCCGACCAGCCGCTCGCGGTCTCGCCATTCTCTGTCGTCGCCAACCGCCGCTCCCTCGCCGGGTCCGCCATCGGCGGCATGAAGGAGACCCAGGAGATGCTCGACTTCTGCGCCGAGAAGGGCATCGCCGCCGACATCGAGCTCATCACCTACGACAAGCTCAACGAAGCCTACGATCGCGTCCTCTCCAGCGACGTCAAGTACCGCTTCGTGCTCGACAATAAGTCGCTGAAACCTGCATAATCGCTCGATCTTATGCACAGATTAGTTCTGAGTTCTTTGGCAAAGGTGTCTCTCATTGGCGTGGTCTGCTTCGCTTGGCGGGCTCCCGCGCAACAACCTGCCGCTCCTGCGACGGCAGCCGCGACCGCAACAATCCAGCTCATTCCGTTGGTTGTCGTGGAAGGAAAGCGTCCCGGCGAAGTCGATCTCTCCGTCGATATCGACTCAACCGGCAAGGTTGTGCACTCCGCTCTGATTTCTGGGGACCCGAAGCTCTTTAAGCCTGCCGAAAAGGCCATCAGTATTTTCCTCTACCGCGATCACGCGGGAGTGATGGATGCCAAAGCGCACGTCTCCTTCTTGATCAAGAAGGACCTGCACAACCCTAACCCCGAGTACCCGGCGATCGCGCGCGCCGCTCACGTGCGAGGGGAAGTCGAACTCGCCGGTTTGATCGAACCCGACGGCCACGTCAGCAAAATCACCGTTATTTCAGGACCGCCGATGTTCATCGGGAGTGCTACCGACGCCTTCCGTAAATGGGTCTTCCCGTCACCTCAGCCGTCGGCTTCGTCTGTGCAACCGCGTGTGCTGGTCTCTTTCGACTATGACTTGTGGTAACTCACACCCACATCGCGAACATCGGCGTCGGCGCTGCAAACATCTTCGGTTTCACGCCCAGCCGTCCTGTTGCCGCATCACGCGAGAACACCGTCACTCTTCCAGCCGCGCCCTGGTTGCAGCACACCAGCCATCGCCGCGAGGGATCGAATGCGATGTGCCGCGGAATCTTTCCTCCGCTGCTCACTCGCTGAATCGGCGTCAGCAGTCCCGTCGTGCCATCGATCCGCCACACCTCAATCGTGTCCACGCCGCGCGTGCAGGAGTACAGAAAGCGCCCATCGTCGCTCACCACCACCTCGCACCCCGTATTGCCCGTCAGGCCCACACCCTTCGCCAGAGTGGACACCACGCTGTTCTCGCGCAGAGTCATCAGCACAGTGTTGCGCTCCACCCGCCAGTCGTACACATCGATCGTGCAATCCAGCTCGTGAATGCAGTACACCCAGTTGCCGTTCGGATGAAACGCCACATGTCGCGGCCCTGACCCCGCTCGCGCCTGTACACGAACCGGCACGCGCACTGAATCCCCGCGCCCCGGCGTCACCGGGAACACAAGAATCACATCGTCGCCCAGGTCGCATGCGAGCACGTGGCTATTTCCGGGAGCAATCGTGGCGCAGTGAATATGCGCTGCGTCCTGCCGGTCCGACACCGGGCCATGCGTCGCCTGCTTGTACTTGAACACGCCGATCGCCTGGCCCAGCGCTCCCGTCGGCATCACCTGAAACGCCGCAAAGCTTCCGCCCGTGTAGTTCGCCACAAAGGCCATCGAGCCCGTCTGGTCCACGGAGATCGCGCACGGCCCATCTCCCTGCGATCCCACCTTGTTGAGCGGCGTGAGCCCCGCGCCCGCAGCATCCAGCGTGAAGCTCGCCAACGCCGCGCCTTCGCCGCTCACGCCATTCACCGCATACACCACCGGCAGCCGCGGGTGTCTCGCCAGAAACGACGGCCTCGCCGCCTGTGCCGCCAACTGCACCGGCCCGAGCGTGCCGGTCGTCGCATTCCACGCCGCCCGATACACCCCCATGCCCGTGTCCGTACCCAGCAACACCCAGCGCGAAGCCCTCGCGCCAGCCTGCGCCGCCGCTAACCCACGCAGCGCAAACGGCAGCGCCGCCGCACGTCCCAGAAACTCCCGCCGGCTATATCGCACCCGGTCTCCTCGCAGCAAAGTATTTTGGCAAGAACCTTCGCGCCACGAAGAGGCTCTGTCGTGCGAGCCTCATCGTGTGCCATCTTACGCTTGCTGCCGCAGAGTCCTCCGTCTACGAGATCGGCAGATACACGTTCGCCGTCGCGGCGTATCCTGCCGTCTCGCTGCCCGTGAGCGTCATCAGCGTCGTGCCATCCTCCTGCTGCGAGTACACGCGGTCGCTCGCATTTGTCGTCGAGTTCTTCCCCTCGCTCGAGTACGGCGCCACCGTCGTATCGATCGTGTCCACCAGCGTCTGGTCGAAGAACAACTGCATCGTATTGCTTCCGCTGTTGTCCGTCTCGTCGTACGTCGATCGCAGCCGCAGATGAATGTGCGTTGTTCTCCCCTGATACCACCCTGGGATGATCGTCGTGAACGCCACCTTCCCGTTCGCATCCGTTAACTGATATCCACGCAGCCAGCTCTCCCCGGTGGTCGACTCAGACGCCTCCGCCGAGTACACGCCGTCAGCATTGCAATGCCAGATGTCCACCTGCACACCCTGCATCGCCGCGCAATTGTTCTTCGTGTCGAACACATAGATGGTCAGCGCCAGTGGAATGCCCGTCTGCGTCTGGGTCCCGTCCAGGTTCGCCACGATATTGCTGCGGTTGTACCCTGTCGCGCTGTCGTCCACGAAGTACGGTCCCTCTTCGCCTTCCAGCGTTGCGCTGCTGCACGAGCTGGTCGTGGCTGCCGTCACCGTCACATCCACTGCGCTCGATGTGCTCGCCGAGTAGTTGCTGTCGCCCCCGTACTTCGCCGTCAGCGCATGCGTTCCCGCCGTGCTGAAGGTCGCCGCCATCGCCGCTTTGCCTGAGCTCAGCGTTCCGCTGCCCAGCGTCGTCGTTCCGTCATAGAACGTCACCGAGCCGGTCGCGGCGGTTGGCGTCACAGCCGCGGTAAGCGTCACGCTTGCGCTCGTCTGCACGCTTGTCGCTGATGCGGTCAGAGCCGTCGCCGAGCTGCTCGTAGTGGTGCTCGATTCCGCGCTTGTTGTGGTGCCGTTTCCGCCGCATCCCACCAGCGCCGCTGCCGCGCTCAGCCCCAGCAGCCGCAATGCCGCCCGCCTGTCCAGTGGCGGACACCACTCCACATGATCCTCTTCCTCATGGTCCAGTTTGCACACGAATCCCTGCCCGTTTTGCACGCGCCTTTTCCTCGCAACCAGAGATTGCAACCGTTACTGCTGCCCGAGAAGACGGGATTCTTTGCGTATGGAGAACAACGAAATTGAATTTGCACTGGCGCTGTGGAACTGTGCGGTACCGTGTTCGCGACGCGCCCTAGGCTCGCTGGCCAGCCGCGCCCTTCGGCACATCGTCGCCGGGCCCCAGCCCCATGGTTCCCGCGACTGTATCCGGCTCGCCCGGCAGCTTGAAGTCCAGCTCCGCCGGATGCGCATCCGAGTTCACCACCGGCAGCGCCGGCAGGCTGTTCACCTGGCCGTCGACCTCGTTCGCCACCGCGGCCACGCTCTCCAGCACCTCATCCACGCTCATCATGTAGAACTCGCGCCCGTTGTCATAGCCGGTCTCGATCAGTTGCTTCAGATAGCGCCCCGCCGCCTGAGCTGCCAGATAGTCGGTGATCACCTTCGCGTTGCGGCGCTTCTGTTCCACCCACGCGTTGTTCGGCATCGCAATCCACACCGCGCGACCATTCACGCTGAAGCGTATGTCCGTCGCATCTGCATGCCGCGTCGAGATCGCGACGACCGTCGCCTTCCACACGCAGTGCAACTGCTCGCCGGTCCAGCGGTCCGTCGCTACAAAGTCTTCATACATGGCACTCTCAAGACTATCGGCCCACTCACCCAGGACGCAACCCGGCCTCTTTCATCTTCTGCTAGGCACCACTACTCTCCGCAGCCGATAAACTATCCCCGGAGTCGCATCCATGTAAGCCAGTCCGCTCTGGAGGCCAATCTTGCGCACACTGCGAACCCTCTCCGTCTTGAGCATCACCCTCGTTCTGGCAGCCTTCGCTCTCGCCCAGCAGAGCACGCCGCCATCCAAGCCGCAGCCCGACGT
>DASYBN010000090.1:0-5549 GCA_036500785.1 Acidobacteriaceae bacterium | reverse complement strand
TAACGCGAACGCCACCGCACGTACAGCGTCGCTCCCGCTGCGCCGACGACGCCCAGGATTGCCGTGGGGCACTCCGGTGAGCTGACGCAACCCCCCTGCGCGCACAGCAGCGCGGGCACCAGCAACATCGAACCGAGGATTGCAACGCGAGTCAAGGTCTTCATCGGATGGCCTCTCGCTGACCGGAAATGGGACAGCAGTGTGGCCTCAGAATATCAGGCCGCCCCGCTGTTGCTCGCGTGAACGTCCCAAAATCCTCCACTGCCTCACCATTCTCGGCACCTGCAGGCGGCACACGTCGCGAATAGCAGGAGAAGTGAAAAAGCGCCGGGAGGATCCCGGCGCTTTCCCGTTCCGTGCAAAGCAATCGAAGGGTGACTAATCGGACTCTGTGAACTCGATGTACGGTGTTGAGCCGCCTGTAGCACTGCAGCTCTTCAGGGTGAGGTTGTTGGTTTCGCCGGTGGTGCCGTCGTAGCTGGAGGGCGAGACGCAGCTTGGGGCCGTCGTCGAGCCGTCCGTTACCGCAACCTTTACGGTCAGCGAAGCGCCCTTGTTGAAGTCGGCGCGCGAGCCGCCGGCGTTGCCGACCACGTTGAACTCGGCTTGGGTCCACTTGCTCGAGATGTCGGTGTAGGAGTCCGCCACGCTGGCCGTGTAGGCCTCGGTGCCATAGGTCGCCGTGGCCCTGTCGGTCCCGCCCGCTGCGGCGGTGCCGGAAAGCTGGAGACTCGCCAACTGAGTCGCAGGAAGCTGCCCGTTGTAGACGACGGTTGCCGGCGTGTTCTGCACGCAATCGACGCCCGTGCTGTCAGCTCCGGCATTGAGGAAGCCGCTCGGGCACGAGGCGCGCGTGCTGCTGCCGTAGTTGATCAGCCAGTACTCGATGAACACCTCGGTCTTGCCTGAGAGCTGGTTGCTGGTCAGCGAGACGGGGGTGTCGGTCGAAATGACGTACTGCTGCCAGGCATAGCACCCCGAGTATCCGGCGCAGGCCGCGGTGTTCACGATATTCGTGTTGACCTGCAGCGTGTACTGGTTCGTGCCCGTAATGCCACTGCTTTCCCCATTGCCGAACGGAACGTTAGCGCCCTTCTCCGATGTGACATCAGTCACGGTCGGGAAACTGCCCACGACAGAGCTGAAGGTGTGGCCGGACGGTGCCTGTGCTACGTAGTCGTACCCGTTGCCTACGGTCTGGCGCAGGTTGGGCCGTGCGGATTGATAGGCCGGAGGTGCGGCGCAATCCACCTTTTCCCATTCTGTGCTCGGAAAGGATGCGTGATAACAGCCCTGCTGCGGGGCGGCCATATGGTGCATCGTCTGACGCCATGTTGAGTGCAACTGCTCCTCATACTGCGCGCCAGTGGGCGGGACACTCTGCGCAGCTGCGGTTAGGGCTGAGGCAATGAGAAGGGTAGCTGATGAAAAAAGAACGATGGAACGTGAGCCTGACTGCATAGTTTCTCCCGTGAATGTATGTGTGTGGCCGAACTGACCGAGCGAAGAGACACGTACAGCAGAGGAACAGGAAGGGGATGCAATGTCCGTTCTTAGTGCGCAAAGCGTACTGAGCGGAGACGAACAGGTCAAGCTCGAAAGTAGTTAGACTTCGGTGTCTATGGGAGGAAAAAAGGAGGTGAACTCTCGCGGCTCCACGGATACAACGGATACTCTAGCGAATCCCGGGCTTCACCTTCATTCTTCGCCGCAACTCCGCCGTCGCCTCGCGATGGCACATCAGACAGAGGGTCCGCAGGTTGTCGAGATCGCACTCGCCGCCACCTTCGGCGACGGGCAGAATGTGGTCCGCGTCCCACAGCGAGCGGCGCGCGGTGACGCTGCGCATGCCCCACATCTCGAGCGCCTCGGTGCGGGCGGCGCCTTTGCTGCGCCGCAGCTCGCGATAGGCCTTCACCGTGTCCACGCCACACTCGGCGCACACACCTTTGTCGCGGAGATAGACCTGGTCGCGCAGATAGCCGGTGTCGGAGCGTAGCCGCCACTCGTGTACGCAGTAGTCGGAGCAGAAGGTGCGCCGCCGCTTCGCGAGGATCTCCAGCTGGCACCAGCGGCACAACGGCCGGCCATTCGGTCCCAGCGGCAGTGCCTCACGATCCGCTGCGCCTGCGTCGGCGAGCCGCCGTCCGGGCCGGGCAATCCCGGGCCTGGGGCTTCGCGATTCAGCTGCGTGCTCTACCTGCTCCATTGAATCAGCGTAGCTGGGCGTTACTTCACCGTCACCGTGAAGCTGGTGCTCGCGGTGGTACTCCCACTCGTTCCGGTGATCGTTACGGTATAGCCACCGCTCGTTGTGCCGGAGGTGCCCTGGGCCGCGCAGCTTGCAGAGGCCGTCGCGGCCGCTGACGTTCCGCCGCCGCATCCCATCAGTCCCGACATTCCCGCCGCCGCTGCAATCACCATGAGCAGGCCGCGGAGGTCACGGCGCCGCGCCACGGGCAGCAGCAGAACGCAGATCCCGACCAGCGCAAGGCCGCCGAGCCGCACATTCGGCGTTCCGTTCGAAGTGCAGGACGACGTGGACGCGGCCGCTGCCTGCGACGACATTGTTACGACGGCGCTTCCGCTCGGAGACGCCGTGCTCAGCGTTACGGTCGCCGGGGTCGCCGTGCATCCCGGCGCCAGTGCCGAAGTCCCCTGCGGCGTCACCGTGCAGGTCAGCGATACGACGCCCGCAAAGCCGTTCGCCGCAGTCGCGAACACCGTCATGGTGTTTCCGGTGGTCGAGCCGGCCGTCAGGTTCAGCGAGCTCGCGCTCGTGCCCATTGTGAAGCTGCCTGTGCTCGCCGAGGTCGCGCTCAAACCAGTGCTCAGAGCCGCGGCGACCAGCTTCGCTCCATCGACCGAGCCCCAGCCCGTCGCCTCATCAAAGCCGGTGCCGACCGCGAAGCCTTCGAGGCCGCCGGTCAGCCCGGTTGCCGACGGCGTGCTGTTATTGCACATCGACGGCACCGCAAGCGTGCAGCCCGCAACGGCTGCCGTCGACGCGGTCACATCATGAAATACGCTCGACGAACTTGCGGCCAGCCGATACAGCAGCGGATTCAGATTGCCCGCGGCGCTGCCTGTCGCCTGGTTCATCAGCGCGACGATGCCGGCCATGCCGGGGGCAGCCGCGCTCGTTCCGCCGAACACCTCAAACTCCTGCTTCGAGCAGTCGCCGCCCGCGTACGCCAGACACGCCACGTAGCCATCGTGTGTGGCCGAGCTCAGGCTCACATCGGGCACATCGCGCCTGCCATCCTGCGGCACGCCCGTGCCCGTCTGCCAGCTCGGCTTGGCGATGAATTGGCTCGCGCCGCCACCGGTTCCTGCCGCGGCGTACGTCGTCTGGCCATTTGCTCCTGTGCCGGTCGGCTCGTTCCATGCGCCCTCGGGGATGTACCCAGTCGCCGAGCTCTCGCCGCTTCCGTTGGCCGCCGACCAGTAGCTTCCCGCCGCGCTGGTGTCCGCAAACTCGGTGCCGCCCACGCACGTCGCGTAGCTGCTCGAGCAGATGTAGTTGATGCTCGCCGTCTGGGTTACCGGCAACTTTGAGCTGTCGCCATCGCAGCCCGCGGCGCCCGAGTCTCCGCTCGACACCATCACGCTGATGCCCTCGGCTGCGGCCGCGGAAAACAGCGTGTCCCACACGCTCACACCCTGCTGCCCGGCATTCGCCTCGCAGTCGCCAAACGAGATCGTCATGATCGGGTCGAGCAGCGTGTTCACCTCGTACTCGGCGGCGGTGTAAATGCCGCTCACTGTCTTCGAGTCGGCGCTGACGACGAGGTCCACACCCACACCCGGCGCGGTGCCCATCACACGGTCGACATCGAGTGTCGCCTCATCCTGGTCGCCGCCGTTGGTCGTTCCGGGATCGGTGCCGCCGGTTGGAATGATGACGTTCGGCTGGGCGGTCGGGAGGCCGGTCAGGCTTTCGAATTCGCTGATGTCGGTTGCCGCGACGCGCGAGCGGCCCACAATCGCGATGCGCTGCGCCTTGCTGCCAACGGTCGCGCCTTTATTCCCGCCGCTATAGACCGAACCGAGATCGTAGATCGTCGCAAAGTCGTTCGGGGTGAGAAAGTGCTGGCCGCCTGTCGTCGTCAGCATCGGCTTCGCGCCTGAACTGATAGCCCTCTGGCCTTGTGGCTGGCCCTGCATGGGAATCGCGATGCTCTGCGGATGCAGCGTCGTCTGCGAGAGGCCGTGCACGCCGGCGATCACCGCCTCCAGCGCCTGCGGAACCGAAGGCTCGGTGGTCGCCGACAGCCTGGTGTCGCCGCCGACGTTGAACTCTGCAAAGCTTGTCCGGAACGCGGTGCTCACCGCCGCCACGCTGCCCGTGACATCGACGAGCACGCCGTTCGGCTCGACGCGTGTGACGGTCAGGCCCTCGGACTCAAGCCACTGCTCCACGGCCTGCAGATCGGCCGGAGCAAGCCCGTAGAGGCTGCCCACCTGCGCGGGTGTCAGCCACTGGTGATAGAGCGCGGACCCTGGCGTCTGCTGCTGCGCGAGCAGCGTCTCAAAGGCGGCCTCCGTCGCCGCATCGCGCTTGAGCACGAGCGTGACCTTCAGCGGCGCACTCAGCGAGACGGTTGTTCCGGCGGCATTCTCCGCCTGCGCCCATCCGGGCAGATGCCCGCCCAACTGCACTCTCGCACTGAAGTCGGCGTTCGCCGCGACACGACGCGCCGGCGTCGGATGCGACGCAACCAGCTCTGAGGCAGCCGAGGATTGGGCGATGCAGGGAACCGGGATAAAAGCTGCGGCGGCTGCAAGCAAAAGCGCACCGAAGCTCGTGAAGGGGCCGAAGGAATGGGGTCGCAAGCGGGGGTCTCGTATTCAGCTGTTGGGTGGGCGTGGACGGCGCTCAGAGGGTATAGACGTCCCTCCCACGTTTAGGTTACGGTAGTCGACCTTTGGGTCAGTGGCTACATTACTCGGGTGAGGTGCGGTGGTTACTTTGGGTGAGAGGCGACGGCTCGGCCACCAGTTGCCTGGACCCCACGCCGGCCCGGGCTATGATGAACTCGGCAGAGAGGAGAAACCGATGTCCCGCACCGAATCCGCGATGGTCGAGCTCGGCACCATCGCTCCCGCCTTCGAGCTCACCGACGTCCTCACCGGTCGCGCCTTTGGCCGCGACGACATCTTCGCCCTCGCGTGGGACGATAACCTCTCCGACAGCAACAACATAGCTGTCACCGGCGGCCCTGCCAAAAAGCACGGGCTGCTAGTGATGTTCCTGTGTCCGCACTGCCCATACGTCAAGCACGTTGAGCAGGAGATTGCCAATATCGCGCGCGACTACGCGCCGACCGTCGCCTTCTGCGCGATCATGTCCAACGACGTGTCGTCATACCCCGACGATTCCCCGGACAACATGCGGGCGCAGGCCCAGCGTCTCGGCTGGCGGTTTCCCTACCTCTACGACGAGACCCAGGAGGTCGCCCGCAGCTACTCGGCCGCCTGCACTCCGGACCTGTTCCTCTTCAATGGAGCGATGGAGCTCGTCTACCGCGGGCAGATCGACGATTCAC
>DASYBN010000089.1:0-7093 GCA_036500785.1 Acidobacteriaceae bacterium | reverse complement strand
TTATACCTCACGGACGCCGCCCGAGAGTACTGTACGTTTTACCCCGTTTTCGTCATTAACAAGAAGAAAACCTCGCAGGTCCAGACCTGCACTGACGCCGGTATAGCCGCCGTCTTCAGGCACGCGGACGCGCTTTCCTTTTACCCACGACGACGCCGCTGTGAAGCGCGCGAGCACTCCCGGCCCGCTGCCCAGGCCCGCATGTTCGCGCTCCAGCTCATCCATTTCGCGGTCGAGTGCTCGCAGCAATGCAATGAGAAGCGTCTGACGGCTCACATCCTGCGCGCCCTCCAGATGCAGCGATGTCGCGACCGCGGAGATGTCCGCCGGGAACCCGCGATGATGCACGTTGATGCCGACGCCCAGCACGGCATATCGCAATACAGCGGGTTCATCCGCCGGCGTCCTCGCCACCGCGCTCTCGACGAGGATTCCGCCCAGCTTGCGCGATCCGCAGAGCAGATCGTTTGGCCAGCGCAGATCGATTCGAACGCCTGTGGCGGAAAGTATCGCCTGTTGCGCAGCCAGTCCGGTCGCGAGCGAGAGCCACAATGCCCGCTCCAGCGGAAGCTCTGGCGTCATGAGCACGCTCACATACAAGCCGTCGCCGCGCGTCGAGTGCCATCTGTGGCCTCCGCGTCCGCGCCCTGCCGTCTGCTCGTCGGCCACCCAGATGCCGCGCTGAGCGCCTGCCTGCGCGGCTTCGAGCGCCAGTTGGTTGGTAGACGCAGTGACAGGAAGCCACGTAACCGGGCCCGCGATCGGCAGCAGATCAATGGCGCGTACCACCACGGCCGCGTCGATGCTGTCCCGTTGCTGCCCCGTTTGCATGCTGCTTTTCATCCTACCTGCATCTCACCTTGGAGGCCCGCGCTGCACGGGCCGTGCGCGCGATGATCGAAACCCTTCCTGTCTCCCTCAGCCACCAGTTTGCGATGCTGCTGCTGCTTGCCATTCCGGTGGCCTGCGTGGCGTGGACGGTCACGCACGAAGAGGTGTTCCGCGAGCCTCGCGAATTCTGCAAGCGCAAGAGCGAGCAGGCGCGCGCGATTCCGAAGCGAAAGTTCTTTTACCTCTTCACCTGTGAATACTGCTTCTCGCATTATGTCGCGGCACTGGCGCTGTGGATCTTCCATTTCGAACTGGTGTTCGCCGGGTGGCGCGGGTATCTGATTGCGTGGTTTGCGCTGGTGTGGATCGCGAACGTTTACATGAGCCTGTTCAACCGTTTGCGACTCGACATCAAACACGAAAACGTGGCCATTGCGGTCGATCAAACCTCTCTTCCTCCAGATGCTGCGCAGAAACGCAGCTAACGGCAAACGTCTCCACAGAGGATCCCGTCTTACTGTGCAGGAGGAGATCATGCCTGATCAACCGCAACGGCAAGAGAATGGCCAGGAGCCGCGTGGCTTCGGCGAGCACTCGCGCGGCCTTGCAGGCGAGTACGCGCACGAACAGGGATGGGGCCTCAACGTCGAACAGCGCAAACGTTCGACAGATGAACCGCAGAACACGGATGGCGGGCTCGATTACGATTACGGCGCACGCGACTTCGGCGATGAGCCGGTGAATACAGAGCTCGATCCGGACTCCAGCGGAAAGCTGCAGAACAGCAGGGAAGGTGAGAAATGACACGCAAAGAGAGCCAGCCCCACGCCTCCAAACAGGAGGGCGAAGAGAAGCTGCACGGCGACGCGCTTGAGGAGGCCGTCTCCTCGGCAGGCGAGCACGACACCAGCGAACGCCAATCCGCGATTCCGGCCGCCGACAAAGGAGGGCACGCGCGTTCGCAGGCAGCGCACCTCGGCGGACACGTGCACGACCATACGAAGCCGGTCGGCGACCTGCGCAAGTATGAGGCCGAGCGCGAGCCGCCGCAGGAGGTTAGCCGGGCCGGCAAGGACTATCGCAGGCAGTAGTTTTCAATCACGTCAACACAAGGGGCGCCCGAAGGCGCCCTTTGTGTTTGCTGCGGAACTGGTATGACTACCGCGCGAGCGCTGCAAGCGCGGCTTCCGCCTTCTCCTTCAGCGCTCGCGTCTCCGCCGCCTGCTTCTTGAGTCCCTCGATGATGTGCGGCGGAGCCTTCGCCACGAAGCCGGGATTGCCCAGCTGCTTCTCTGCAGCCTGCAAGCCTTTGTCATACCTGGCGAGTTCTTTGGTGAGCCGCTCGCGCTCGGCAGCGACGTCGATCTGGCGTTCGTAGACAATCGCAACGTCGAAGCTGGCGGTTGAGCGCGCGCTGTTGCCCGTCAACGGCTGCGAGGAAACCTCGAGAGCGCTTACGCGTGCAAGTCGCCCAAGCATCTCTGTATTGGCCTGCGCGATCTTCGCAATGCCTTCCGTCGCATGCAACCGAATCGGCGCAAACTCCTTTTCCGGCACACCGAGATCTTTCCGCAGAGCGCGCACAGAGACGATCAGCTCCTGAAGCGTCTGCATCGCGGAGACGCTCTCGGCGTCCTCGGCGAAATCTGCAGCCATTGGAAAGCGCGTGAGCGCAATCGACTTTGCCGGCGCAGGCTGTTCGATAGCTCCATACAACGCGTGCCACAGCTCCTCCGTGAGGAACGGCATGAACGGCGAGAGCAGGCGCAGCGCCGCCTCGAACACACTCACCAGTGCATCCAATGTGAGCTGCGCAGCGTCGTTCTTTGGCGCGGCGAAATCCAGCCGCAGTTTCACGAGCTCGACGTACCAGTCGCAGAACTCGCCCCAGAAGAATTGATACACCGCATTCGCTGCCTCATCGAAGCGATAGTTCTCGAGCGCTTTCGCTACATCGCCAGCCACCGTATACACCCGCGCGACAATCCAGCGCGTCTCCAGCGGCAGATCGTCCGTGCTTTGCGGAAGAGACAGCGTCGTTCGATAGCCAGCCTCACGCGCACGATCGATCTGCATCTGCACGAACCGAGCGGCGTTCCATATCTTGTTTGCAAACGCACGATATCCCTCGGTGCGCGCTTCGCTGAAAGCGATGTCCGTTCCGGGCGACGCTTGCGACGCGAGCGTGAACCGCACCGCATCGGTTCCATACTTCGTGATCACGTCGATCGGATCGATCACGTTGCCCTTTGTCTTCGACATCTTCTGCCGCTCCGCATCGCGGACCAGCGCGTGGATGTACACCTCGCGGAAGGGAACTGCCTCTGCGAGCGTGCGGGCGCTGCCATCCGGCATCGGCACATCCAGCATGAAATGGCAGCCGAGCATGATCATCCGCGCGACCCAGAAGAAGAGGATGTCGAACCCGGTCACGAGCAGGTCGGTGGGATAAAACGCCGCAAGATCGGGCGTAGGCCTGGCGTTGTCGCCGTCCCATCCCAGCGACGTGAAGGGAAGCAGTCCCGAGCTGAACCATGTGTCCAGCACATCGGTCTCCTGCGTAATCTCCGCCGATCCGCAGTGCTCGCACTTGATCGGAGTTTCGCGCGCGACGGTAATCTCGTGACAGTCCGCGCAATGCCACGCCGGAATCCGATGCCCCCACCACAGCTGCCGCGAGATGCACCAGTCGTGAATGTTGCGCATCCACTCGTCGTACGTCTTCTTGTAGTTCTCAGGCGTAAAGCGGATGTGGCCCTGATCTACTGCCGCAATCGCTTTGTCTGCGAGCGGCTGAATCTTGATGAACCACTGCATGGAGAGCCGCGGCTCGATCACCTCGCCGGTGCGCTGCGAGAGCGCGATGGCATGCTGATGCTCCTTGATGTCCACAAGCGCGCCGGATGTGCGAAGGTCCTCGACGATGCGCTCGCGTGCCACAAAGCGATCCAGCCCGTCGTACGGCGAGCCTGGCAGCTTGATCCGCGCGTGCTCATCCATGATCGCGAGCTGCGGCAGTTTGTGCCGCTGTCCGATTGCGAAGTCGTTCGGATCATGCGCCGGTGTCACCTTCACCGCGCCTGTGCCGAACTCGGGATTCGCCCACTCATCGGCAAGGACGGGGATCTCTCTTCCGACGAGCGGAAGCACGAGTGTCTTTCCGATGAACTTCTTGTAGCGCGCATCATCCGGATTCACCGCAACGGCGACGTCGCCGAGCATCGTTTCAGGCCGCGTCGTCGCAATCGTGATCGAGCCCGTTCCATCCGCCAACGAATAGCGAATGTGATACAGCTTGCCCGCGCGCTCCTCGTGCACGACCTCGAGGTCCGACACGGCCGTCGCAAGCACCGGGTCCCAATTGACGATGTACGCTCCGCGATAGATGAGCCCCTGCTCCCACAGGCGGACGAAGGCCTCCTTCACGGCCTTGCTCAGCCTGTCGTCCATCGTGAAGTACTCTCGCGACCAATCGACGGATGCGCCCAGCCGGCGCATCTGCTCCGTGATCGCGCCGCCGTACTGCTTCTTCCAGCACCAGACGCGCTCTGTGAACGCCTCACGACCAAGCTCCGCGCGCGTTGGTCCGCCCTCGGCGGCAAGCTGGCGCTCGACCATCATCTGCGTGGCGATCCCGGCGTGGTCCGTTCCCGGAATCCAGAGCGCCGTTTCGCCGCGCATGCGATGCCAGCGTGTCAGGATGTCCATCTCGGTCTGGTTCAGCATGTGCCCCATATGGAGCCGGCCGGTCACGTTCGGCGGCGGGAGCAGTTGAACGAAGCGCGGCCCCACGCTCTCGCCTTCACGCGGTGTGGGGACGTGAAACAGCCCTTGCTCCACCCAGAACTTCGCCCACTTTTCTTCGATCAGAGAAGGCTCGTAGGCCTTCGGCAACTCAGAACTCATATAAGTCATTAGACAGGAGAGAGTAGACAGTAGACAAAAGGCAGGTTCGCGAGACGTGCAGACGCAGCGAAGGCGGAAGCATCGCTTCCGCCCTCTACTGTCTACTCTCTACTGCCTGCCTTTAGAACGGATTCAGCTTGTCCACGCCCTTCTTCTTCTTGTGCTTGCTGGAGCTTTCATCGTTCTTGTCATAGGCCGGCTTGGGATTTTTCTTTTGATTCGGATTCTTTGCCTGTGCAGCCGGCGTCGTCTTGCCCGCGACATCGTTTACCTGGTCAGGAGCCGCCGCAGGCGCCTCGACCGGCGGCAGCGCCGACGTATCCTTCGGTCCCACAGCCTTCAATCCCAGGTTCGGATCCGGCGCGCCCGTTGCCGCGGGCAGCGAGCTCGCAGCACCCGCGCCCGTGTTCACGACGCCCGGTGTCAGCACCTCCACACCCAGGCCCGTTCCGCTGGGCGAGGGAGCTGCAGGTGAAGCCGGCGCCATCTCTGTCGGCGCGCCCTCAGCATTCGCGTCTCCCGCCGCCGGCACATCCGACAGCGTCGGCGGAGCCGTCGACGCTGGTTCTCCCGGAGGCGTTCTCGGCTGGGGTGGAACCTCGCCCGGCGCAGGCTCGACCGCCGGCGTCGCCGTCCGCACATCGGCCTTCGGCGTCGCGTTAGGATTGAGCGCCGTCGCGTAGCTCGACATCAGCGCCTTCGCAACTTCGGGCGCCAGCACCGGCGCCGGGTCGTCCAGTGTGGGAGCGCCCGTCTGCGCTGCCGTCACGGTGTCCGGCTTGCGCATGAACATCAGTTCCAGGCGCTTCTGCATGGTGTACTGCGCGCGGCTGCCCTCGAGCGCCTCGCTGGCAGCGACATCCTCCGCAGACGGCTGGGGAATCGGCAGGTTCATCGCCGCCAGTCGCTCCTTTGCAAACTCCACATGCGGCGCCGCCGCGTGCTTCAGCACGACCTCGCGATACATCGCGGCGGCCTTGCCGTCATACTCCTGCTCCAGCTGCGACTTCGCGGCCTCCGGCAGGCACTGCGTCCCGCGCGGCAGGTTGGCCGAGCAGATGACCGCGGCTCGAGCTATCTTCGCCTCCGACTCGTAGGCATCGCCAATGCCGATCAGCACATCGTCCATGTGGCTGTAGAGCGGATAGGTCTCCTGCACCGTCTGGTAGCGCGCCAGCGCCGCCGGCCAGTTATCGTGCGTTCCATAAAATGCCGCGATGTCCGCCTCGCGCTGCGCCAGAACCTCCTGCACATCGCGCAGCTTCTGCTGCGCCTCCTTCAGGATGGGCTTGGGTGCGTCCGGATACTGCTTCAGCATGGTCCGGTACTCCTCTTCGGCGTGCACTGCCTTCGAGTAGTCGCGGTCCGGAACGTCCATCTGCTTGAAATAGATGTCGCCCACGCGCATCTGCGCCTCGGCCGCCTCGGGAGCGTTCGGGAAGAACGTGATGAAGTCCTTGTACTCCTGCTCGGCCTGCGCCAGCGCCGCGGACCCGCCTTCGCGATACCACGCGTCCGCGATCGCCAGCTTGGCGCGCATCTGGTACTGCGAGTCGGGATAGGTGCTGAGCAGCGTGTTCAGGTCCAGGCGCGCCACGTCAAAATGACCGGCCTTGATCTGCTTCATCGACTTGTCATAGAGCTGCTTATCCGGCAGATCGACGTCCTTGCCGACCAGTGGATCCAGCTTCTTTTCCTTCTTCTCCGCGGCGCGCGTGTCCTTGGTGGCCTTCACCTTTTCGTCTTTCGACACGCGGTGCTTCTTCTTCGAGGTATCCACGCTCACGGTCGCCGACTCATGCGTCTGGCCCTGCGCGTCCGTCGTCGTCTGGGAGCTTCCGGTCACCTGCGCGCCGGCCGCACCGGCCAGCACCAGCGCCGCGGTCATAACGCCCATCGCAAAACGGGTCGTGCGGAGAGAAGAAAGGGAACGATCCAACATCAAAAAACCTCTTGTCTGCCCCGGCGCAACCCGCGCCGGGACTGCCATACATTCTAAATGGCGGAGGCGCGTTCCGGTGCGCCGGGCCGCTGAGCGGGCCACCCCAAAACTATCCTCGCGTCCGAAGGCCGCGCCGCGGGGTCGAGACGACCTGGACCTTCATCCGGCAACCAGCTCTCTTCCTTTGGTTTAGACGGAGATCTCGGTGGCCGCGCGAGCAATCCGCAGAAACTCCCGCGCATTCTCCTCCGCCTTGCCGTGGGCAAAGATCGCCGATCCCGCCACCAGCATGTCCGCCCCGGCCCGTACCACCTGCGCGACTGTGTCGTTGGCGATCCCGCCGTCCACCTCGATCCGGAAGTTCAGCCCCATCTCGTGCCGCAGTCGCCGCAGGTGGGCAATCCGCTCCACCGA
>DASYBN010000088.1:0-4763 GCA_036500785.1 Acidobacteriaceae bacterium | reverse complement strand
CACGCGGATCCTTTCGTCCCTTCCGTGCGCGCGATCGTCGTCGAAATCCACCCCCATCCCGCTGATCCCGTAGCTCTCCAGTCCCGCCGCCGACGTGATAATCGAGTCGCTCGCTCCGGTCGACATCACCGGCACCACCGGCACGCCCGGCCACATCTCTGCCGTCACCTTCTTAAGCGGCTCAAAGACGTCCTCCCGCACCGGTGGCGGCTCCATGCTCTTCTTCGACGAGCCCAGGCCCAGTTCCTCTCCGGCATCATTCACATAGCTGACCGACAGCTTCGAATCGTCGAAAATCGCGATAAGCCGCTGCCGAGTCTCCTCCTGCGAGTGTCCCGGAAGAATCCTGCAGTTCACGTTAGCCTTCGCCATCCCTGGCAAAGCGTTCCGCGCGTGTCCTGCGTTCACCATCGTCGCCACGCAGGTCGTTCGCAGTGTCGCGTTGTTGGCCGGATCCTTCTCGAACTCCGCCAGCGCCGCCGCATCGGGAGGATTCGCCAGCACGCCGCGGATGGTCGCCGCCCGCTGCGGCGAGGCGATCTTCTCCTTGGCCTCGAGCTCCGCGCGCGTCACGGCGTTCAACTCCACCGGAAATCGTGAGGCCTCAAGGCGCAACAGCGCGTGCATGAGCTCATAGATTGCGTTATCCGGCCGAGGCTGCGAGCTGTGACCTCCCGGATTCGTCGCCGTCACGTCGAAGTCCGCGTACAGCTTCTCGGTCGCCTCGACGTCCAGCTCGGTCGGCTTGCCGCCCCGCAGCTCCAGGCCGCCCGCGTCCGGATTGACGACGAAGTCCGCCTGCATCAGCTCGGGCCGGTGCTTCAGCAGCCACGCCACTCCGTTCGACGCACCACCCTCTTCATCTGCCGTGAGAGCAATGACGAGGTCCCGGTCCGGCACGTAGCCTCCGCGCTTCATACGGATGAAGGTCTCGACCAGCGCCGCATCCTCTTCCTTGATGTCCTGGGTGCCGCGGCCATAGAAGTAGCCGTCCTTCTCGACAAACTGGTACGGGTCTGTCGTCCAGTCTGCCTTCCGCGCTTCGACGACGTCCAGGTGGCAGATCGTCAGGATCGGCTTGAGCATGGAACCTGGCTTCCCGCGGTAGCGAGCGACGAGATTCTGCTTGCGGTCGTTCGGTCCCGCGAGCACAAGATCTTCCGCCGGAAAACCCGCATCAAGCAGCCGCTGCCGCATCTTCGCGGCTCCCGCGGTCACGCTTCCGTTTGAGTCCTGCGTGTTGGTCTCAATCAGCTCTTTGAAGATGTCGTGCGCGAGCGCGCGGTCCTGCTGAGGAAGCTCCGGCGCACCCTGTGCCACCGCTTGCAGACACAGCAGCAGCGCGCTCGCAGCGCCGATCGTAAACACAGCCGTTCTCGTATCTCGCATCTTGCCTCGCTTGTTTGGTTGTGGCTCTATACTCGCATAGCAGCGATGCCCGCATTTCCAGACACACACCCCGCAATCGAACTCTCCGGCGTTTCGCGGCTCTACGGCAGCTTCGCCGCACTTCGCAGCCTCTCGATGCGAGTGCATGCGGGTGCTGCGGTGCTGCTACTCGGTGAGAACGGCGCGGGCAAATCCACGCTGCTGCGACTCATTGCCGGCCTGATCGCGCCGAGCGAGGGAACGCTTACGGTGCTCGGCGGCACCCCGCGAGCCGTGCGTGAGCGAATCGCGCTGATGAGTCACGCGCCAATGCTCTACGACGAACTCACCGGACTCGAAAACTTGCGCTACTTTGCGTCGCTATATGGCGTCGAGAGCACACGCGCCGAACAGGCCCTATGTGACGTCGGGCTCGATCCGCAGCTCCCGCGCCGCGTGGGCGACTATTCGCAGGGCATGCGGCAGCGCGCCTCGCTCGCGCGCGTGCTGATGCTGGAGCCGGATCTGCTGCTGCTGGATGAGCCCTTCTCCAATATGGACACGGCATCCGTCGACATGATGGTCGATCGGCTGCGCGGATTTCTTGCGCAGCCCGGACACGACGGCATCGCGCGCACGCTGTTCGTTACGACACATCAGGCGGAACGGGCACGTCCACTGACAACGACCACGCTGGTGCTCAGCGCGGGTCAGCTCGCGGCGCGGAGCTGATTGCCGATGAAGACGAACGCCGCGCGGCTGCTCGACAACCTCGGAATCGCGTACGAGATTCGCACCTACGACGTGGACCCTGAGGACCTCACGGCGATCTCGGTCGCACGCAAGATTGGCATGCCGGTCGAGCAGGTGTTTAAGACGCTGCTGACGCACACCTCGGACGGCGAGTACCTGTTCGCGGTGATTCCGGGCGGCGATGAGCTGGACCTGAAGAAACTTGCTGCAGCAGCAGGCACGCGTAAGGCGGAGCTTGCATCGCTCAAGGAGGTCGAGCCGCTTACGGGTTACATCCGTGGTGGCGTGACGGTGCTCGCAGCGAAGAAGCCGTTCCGCGCGTTTGTCGATGAGACGATCGAGCTCTTCGACGCAATCTCCATCTCTGCGGGGCAGCGCGGACAGCAGCTCGTGCTCTCGCCTGCGGACTACTTGCGCGCAACAGAAGCTAAGCTCGCCGATCTCACCAAGGCTCCCGCGCAGAACGCGCAAGGAGCCCACCGATGAACTACGCGCGGCACGTGCTGACTCATCTCGCGAAGGACCTCCGGCTCGAGTGGCGCGCGCGCGAGGTGATCAACGGAATGCTGTTCTTCGCGCTGCTGGTGGTTGTGGTCTTCTCGCTGGCGTTCGATCCGACGGCATTCCCCACGATCGCGCGCCAGATCAGCGGAGGGCTGCTGTGGGTTGGGCTGTTGTTTGCCTCGATGACCGCGCTCAACCAGAGCTGGGCGCGCGAGCTGCATAACTCGGTGCTCGACGCGCAGCGGATGCTGCCCGCACCGGCATCAACGCTGTTCGTCGGCAAGGCGCTCGCAAACTTCGTCTTCGTCAGCGTGATTGAGCTGGTGCTCGCGCCGGTTTTTGCGATCTTCTACAACCTGCATCCGTTGGGTCAGGCGTGGCTGCTGCTGCTGATTCTGCCGCTGGGTACGTGGGCTCTGACGGTGAACGGAACGTTCTTCGCCGCGCTGAGCCTCCGCACACGCAATCGGGAGCTCTTGCTTCCTCTTGTGCTCTGCCCGATCGCCATGCCCGCGTTGCTGGCGATGATTCAGGCGACGACAAACGTGCTCACCGGCGAATTCGAGCCGAACCTTTGGATCAAGCTGCTTCTCGGCTACGACATCGTGTTTACGACAGCCTGCGTGTTGCTGTTCGAGGCTGTGCTAAGCGTCGATTAGCGCACTTGTGTCGCCTTCAGGGCAGCGGCGGCGACTACAATAAAGAGAGTGACAGACCGCACCAAATCTCAACGATTTCCGGCTTGGGCAAGCCTCTATCTGGCTCTTACGATCCTGGTTCTGGTCTTCGGCTTCCATGAGGCGATGAGCGCTCCCAAGGAAGCGACGATGGGGAACCTCTATAGGGTGTTCTTCTACCATCTTCCGAACGCGATCCTCAGCTTCGTCTTTCCGTATCTGAACGGCATCGCGGCGTTCCTTTATCTCTTCTGGCGTAATCGCAATCCGCAGCGGGCGCTGAAGGCAGACGCGTTCGCGCTTGCCGCCGGAGAGGTCACGGTGCTGTATGCCTCAGTCGGCCTGGCAACGGGCATGCTGTGGGGGCGCGCGGCGTGGGGCATCTGGTGGGCGTGGGATGCGCGCATGACCACGTACCTGCTGCTGTGGCTGCTCTACGTGAGCTATCTGCTGGTGCGACAGCTCACGTCAGAGACGCAGAAGGCCGTGCTCTCCGCCGTGCTGGCGATCTTTGCCGCGGTGGACGTGCCGATCTGCTTTATGTCGATTCGCTGGTGGCGGACTCAGCATCCCGCGCCGGTCTTCGGCGACGGAGGCGAGGTCGCGAAGGTATTTCTTCCGGCGCTGTTCTGGAACCTGATTGCGTGGACATTGTGGGGCGCTTTTGTGCTGGGGCTGCGGTATGCGGTCGAGCGCCGGCGGCAGCGCCTTGCCGCGAGTGAAAGCGCACCGCAGGCAGCGCCGTTCGTTACACATGTGCTGGAGGTTCGATGATTCCCTTCTCGACGCTCTCTGACCGGCACCTGGTGTACGCGTACTGCGCGGTATGGATTCTGCAGTTCGGCTATGGTGCGTGGCTGGCCGTGCAGTGGCGGCGCAGCAAACCGCCTGCGGGGAAAAAAACAACGGAGCAAAGTGGGAATCTTTGATCCGTTGGTCCGAGGAATTCGTGCGACAGGCTGCTCATCATCGGCGGCCTCGTCTGTGGGATGAACCCGATCTTTTGAGATGGGTTGCGGGGGAAATTTTCTTCCACTTTGCGGCTTGGCAGCGTCACCCATAGACTCGGGAGACGTGTTCCTGACTGCACAAGCTCGCCGAACTCTCCGCCTTGCAGCAGTTGCAATTTGCACCGGCGCGAGTGTTCTGCTCACGGGCTGCAGGCATCGCGGCTTCCCAGAGTACCCGGCGAACTATCACGAGTTCGCCTATGTGACCGACGGCGCTTCGAACGCCGTGACGGTGCTTGATCTCGTTTACCTGCGCCAGGATCGCGTGCTGCAGGTCGGGCGGAATCCGACAGGTCTTGCGGTAAACCCGGTGCGGAACGAAGTTTATGCAGTCAACACCGGAAGTAATTCGGTGAGCGTGATCGACGTAACGAAGAACCAGGTGGTTGCGACAATTGGCGTGCACCAGCGGCCCTATTTTATTGCGGTCGCGCCGGATGGAAAGCGCGCT
>DASYBN010000087.1:0-7949 GCA_036500785.1 Acidobacteriaceae bacterium | reverse complement strand
GAGCAGGTCGGCTACATGCTGCGCGATAGCGGAAGCCGCATCGCGTTCGTCTCCACGCGCGAGCAGTACGACAAAGTTGTGAGTGCCGGCGAGCTTCCCGCGCTCGAGCGCGTCGTGGTTTTCGATGACGGCGACTTTCCCAACGCGGAGCACCTCAGCAAACTGCTCGAGCCCGCTCCGCAGCTTGAGTCGCGCGATGCTGCGTTCGACGCCAAATTGACGCAGACCAAGCCCGAGGAGCTGGCGACGATCATCTACACCTCCGGCACCACGGGCGACCCCAAGGGCGTCATGCTGACGCACAAGAATCTCTGCGATAACCTGCATCACTCCACCGACGACCTTCACATTGGCAAAGGCGACTCCGCGATCTCGTTTCTTCCGCTGAGTCACGCGCTTGCGCGCCACCTCGATTACGCCATCTACGCGCACGGCGGCATCATCGCGTATTTGCCCGGCTTCGACCGCCTGCCCGTTGCAATGAAAGAGGTGAAGCCGACGATCTTCCTCGCCGTGCCCCGCGTCTTCGAGAAGGTCCGGCAGGCCGTCGAAGGCAAACCCAAGGGCATGCAGAAGCGCATTCTCGATTGGGCGCTCGCACAAGGACGCCGCCAGAGAGACACGATCGTCGCCGGCAAAGAGCCTTCCTCGCTCGCCTGGAAGATTGCGAACCGGTTTGTCTTTCGCAAGATTCACGAGGCCTTCGGCGGCGATGCGAAGCTGTTCGTCTCCGGCGGTGCCCCGCTCGGCAAAGAGACGACCGACTGGTTCCTCTCCGTCGGCATCCGCATCTTCGAGGGCTACGGCATGACCGAGACCTCACCGGTAATCTCGCGCAACACCTTCGCCGCGTACAGGCCGTACACCGTTGGGCTTGTGATTCCGAATCTCGACACGCGGCTTGCCGAGGATGGCGAGCTCGAAGTGAAGGGCACCTCCGTCTTCGCCGGCTACTGGAAGAACGATGAGGCGACCAAGAAAGAGTTCACGCCGGATGGCTGGTTCCGCACTGGCGACATCGCGAAGCTCGAGGACGGTTTCCTCTCCATCACCGATCGCAAGAAGGAGCTGATGAAGACCTCGGGCGGCAAGTACATTGCGCCGCAACCCATCGAGAGCCGCCTCAAGGTCGACGCGCTGGTCGGCCAGGCGGCGCTGATCGGCGACCAGAAAAAATTTGTAAGCGTGCTCATCTCGCCAAACTTTGAGGCGCTCGAGAGATGGTCGAAGCAGAACGGCGTGGCCGCGACCGACCGCGCCAAACTTATCGAAGACGCGAAGGTCAAGCAGGTCTATAAGTCGATCATCGACAAGGCAAACCAGGGGCTCGCGCACCATGAGACGATTAAGAAGGTCGCGCTTGTGCCCGAGGAGTGGACCCCGGAGTCCGGTGAGCTGACGCCGAGCATGAAGCTGAAGCGTCGCGTGATAAATGAGAAGTACAAGAACAAAATTGAGCGGATGTATGGCGAGAAGGAGGGCTAGCCTGCGCATGAGTCGCTGTTTTGCGGCGATTCTGCTGTCGGCCGCGTTGGCCTCCGCCCAGTCGAGTGGAACGCCGGACGGAGGCAACGGGCAGTACGGTCCTCCAGTTTGCGCGGCCGCCCAGGCCCAGCCAGCGCGGCGTCCTGCCTATGAGGACAAGGTTGCCGCGGCGCATCGTGAGCAGCAGGAGGGCGCGGATGACCCGCGGGCCCTGCCGTCGGCCGAGCCGTTTGAAAACTTCGATCTAGAACGCCAGCGCCTTGCGGACTACGGCAATTGTGTCGGATCGCATGGTTGCTACTGGGCCGATCTCGATACGCAGTACGAGCGTGCGGAGGCGGCGCTCGCCATCGTCGTCAAGAAGCACAGCGCGGGAGAGAAGCTGGCGATTGTCTTCGACATTGACGAAACCGTGCTGTCGAAGTTCTGCCAGATGCCCGCGGAGGATTACGGATATATGCAGCCGGTCGACGACGCCTGGACATTGCGTGCCGAGGCAATACCAATCCCCGGCGCACTGCGGCTCTTCAACGAAGCCAAAGCCGATGGCGTTGCGGTGTTCTTTATTACGGGAAGGCCGGGCGCTCCGAAAGAGGGCGCTCCGCATCCTCGCGAAAACCAGGAAGCAGCGACGGAGCGCAACCTGGAGGCGGCGGGATTTCACGGCTGGAAGGGCCTGGCTCTGCGGAATGGACCGGAAAATGGAGCGAAAACGATTCCGTATAAATCTGAAGAGCGCAGAAAAATCCTTGAGCAGGGCTATCACATCGTGATGAGCGTCGGAGATCAGTGGAGCGACCTGTTGGGAGAGCCGCAGGCGGATGTGAATGTGAAGCTGCCGAATCCGTTCTATTTCATCCCGTAGTCGAGCCGAATACAGCGAGAGCATCGAAAGGATCTATGGATCTGTTGCATCGGGCGAAGCGAGAGCATGGCAAGTACCTGAATCCGGTACCGACGACGACGGGCGGGTTCGGTCTGATCTTCAAAGTGCTGCCGCTGTATCTCAGAAATCGGGCGGACCGTGAGCCAGAGGTGCCGCTGGGGCCGTTCCGCACCGATGTCCGGGCGTTTCGGCAGCCGCCGGCGAGCGGGCTGCGGGTGACGTGGTTCGGTCACTCATCGATGCTCCTCGAGATCGACGGCGCCCGGATATTGATTGACCCGGTGTGGGATCAGCGCGCCAGCCCGGTCCAGTGGTTTGGCCCGCAGCGGTTCTTCGCGCCGACCATGCCGCTGGAGCAGATGCCGGAGCTCGATGCCATCCTGATCTCGCACGATCACTACGATCACCTGGGCGCCGGGACCGTGCGCAGGCTGGCGCAGACGAATGCGACGGCGCGCGCCGTGTGGGTGACCTCGGCCGGCGTGGGCAAGCGGCTGCGAAAATTCGGCGTGCCTGAGGGCCGCATCGCCGAGCTCGACTGGACCCAGTCGACCGAACTGGCCACGGCGGAGCTCGGCCAAGGCCTACGAATCACCGCGTGGCCGTCGCGGCACTTCTCGGGCCGCGCGCCATGGGACCGCTTTACCACCCTATGGAGCTCGTTCGTCATCGAGGGGCCGAAGCACAGGGTCTTCTTCGGCGCGGACTCCGGTTGGTGGGACGGATTTGCGGAGATCGCGGCGCATTACGAGGGCTTCGACCTCACCATGCTGGAGATCGGCGCATATCACCCGCTGTGGGCCGACATCCATCTCGGGCCGGATGGCGCCGCGCGCGCCTACCAGTCGATGGGCGGGGCGGCGAAGGCCGGCAGGCTGATGCCGATCCACTGGGGCATGTTCACCCTGGCGCTGCATGGCTGGCGCGATCCGATCACGCGGCTCGAGGAACTCGCCACGAGCGATGGGCTGGTGCTGTGGACGCCGGAGCCTGGCGTCGCCACCGAAGTGGTTGAGGGCAGCGGGCGCTCGCGCTGGTGGGCGGGGCGACCCGGGTAGCCCGTGCCTCGCGCGCGGCGAATCTTTGGAATCAGCGGATGCCGCTGGGGTATGGCTGCTGAAAGCAGTCGGCAGCGCGGGCGCAGTCCGGCTGAATTGCCGGAGCGGACCGTTGCAAACTCGCCAAGAGCCGGGAAAAGCAGGAGAGAACACGAACATTTCCGCTTGTGTGCCGACTCGAAACGGGGTACAAGGGGATTCGCACTGAGAGTTGATCGCGGGTTCCGGGACACTCCGAGGAGGCAGGCATGGCTGCACAGGCACAGACCGCGTTGCGTGAGGTGATGGACATCCGGCAGGCGGCGGAGTACCTGGGCATCAGCGGCGACACTCTGTACCGCTATGCGAGCGAGGGCTTTGTGCCGGCGTTCAAGCTGGGGAACCGGTGGCGCTTCCGGAAGAGCCTTCTCGATAACTGGATGGATGAGAAGAGCGGTGTCAGGCCGGCGGCTCAGCCGGCGGATGTAACCAAGAAGAAGCCGGCGGGCAAGGCACGATAGAGGTGGAGCGCCGTCTGACTGTACCGGACTGGCTTGGTTTCAGTTGGTGGTGGCTGCTCGCCGCTACGGTTTTGTCGAGCCTTTTCAGGCCACATTTGGCGCCACTCAGCTATCTGCTGAGCGGGTCTCTTTTCCTCTGGTCGCTCGTGCAGCCCGCGTGGCTGCGGTCTGTTTATCCAGTTAGTCGAGCGGTGTATTGGTATCTCGCAGCCTATTCGGTAATTGCTCTACTCAACATTTTTGATTTTTTCCACGGTCCTGCTGTGCTCCTCGCCGACAGTTGGATCGGGACGACGCTTATGTTGGCCGGGGCGAGTTGCTACATCGCCGGCACCTGCTACTTCGCTGGTGAGTGGCGGCAGTTCGTGCATGACTCGCAGGGCTATGAGCTTCCGATGAGCTATCTTTGGGCGATGTTCTTCAGCGTTTATTACTTCCAGTACAAACTACACGATCTTCGTGAGGATCAGCGCATAAGGGCCGAGCGAATGTCTTCGTGATCAGCTTGATCAGATGAGCTGCGCGGTCTTTTTGTTGCGAGTGCTATTGGCGCAATAGTCATTCGGTTATCCACATCGATCGCGCTTTCGTCTGCTCCCGATGTTTCGCCGGCTCCGTCGAAACAGGAACACAGCTTGAGACCAGGCAGCGGACTGGAAGACCTCCTTCCAACACAGGTTGGTTGCGTGTATGGCCTCGGCTTAAAAACCTGTTTTGGAGGAAGTAAATGGTAGCTGTACGGCGAGGTTTATTCATCGTTCTTGGGGCAGCAACCGCTGCAACAACCTTGGGAGGCTGGACACAAAATGCGAGTGCCGAGGCCAGCAGCGCTCCGGCGCCGGTGCAGTACTTTCCTGCGGGCGCAGTCTGGACGCAGGACGTCAGCAAGGCGGCTGTGGATCCCAAATCCTCAACGATCATCAACTCGCTCGCTCAGGCCGGTGGATGGGGCACGGGCAGCATGCGCGTCGACTTCTCCATCCGCGTGATGGAGGCCAATGCATCTACACCAATGGTGCCGTTTAAGCGCGCGGCCGTCTTCTACACGCCGGACTCCGACGTGGTCTCGTCCGTTCCTTTGCCGAAGGGTGGAGGGATGGAGGGCCAGACCGGATATCAGTGCCCGGTGACGCAGCAGGACTGCCACTACATCGTTGTGAACAACGCGACGGGAAAGCTGTATGAGGGCTACGGCGCGAACTATAACGGCAGCGCTCTGAGCGCCAGCATTCTGGCGGTCTGGGATCTCGACAAGGTCTACCCGGCCTCTGGTCGTGGAGACCAGTGCACCAGTGCGGACGCCGCGGGATACCCGATCGCTCCTCTGCTGTTCACGGCAGATGAATTGGCCAGAGGTCAGATCAACCATGCGATTCGGTTCATCCTTCCGAACAGTGAGATTCGCGCGGGAGTGTTCGTGAACCCGGCGACCCATGCAGGCGCGCCCAAGGGATCGGTTACGGATCCTCCGTATGGAGCGCATCTGCGTTTGAAGGCGTCCTTCAACGTATCCCAGCTGAAGCCGGCGGCCCGCGTCGTCGCCGAGGCGCTGCAGAAGTACGGGATGTTCCTCGCCGACGGAGGAAACATCGCGCTGACGGCACAGAGTGATAAGGACACTCAAACCAAGTACGCCAACGTGGACTTCGAATCCAATGACCTGTCCTCACTCAAGGTGACGGACTTCGAGGTGGTGACGATGCCTGCGACGATTCCGCTGACCTATGACTGCGTGCGGAACAACATACCGTAAAGATTGTTCAAGCTCGGACGAAAGGGCGGACCTTCAGGTCCGCCCTTTTCTTCAGGCGCGTTGCAAAGTGAAGTGGGTGATCTCGGCGGGGCAGTTGAGGCGGAACGGCAACCCTACGGTGCCCAGGCCGCGATTCACATAGAGCTCCATCTGGCCAAACTGGAAGCGCCCCTCGATGTACTTCTTGCCCATCGGCGGAAGGATCAGTGGACCGACGACTGGCAGCCGCACCTGTCCGCCGTGCGTGTGGCCGGAGAGCATCGCGTCGATCCACGGAAAGCGCGGATGGCGGATGACGTGGTCGACGAAATCCGGCTCGTGGCACATGAGGATCACCGGCTTGCGCGGCGCGGCGGGCACTGCGAGGTTCAGGTCGGGGTCGCGCGTGCCTGCATCGTCGGAGCCGCAGAGCCAGAAGTAGTCGCCACCCCGCTCGATGGGCACGTAGCTGTCGACCAGCACCGGAGTGCCGTGCGCGCGCAGCGGATCGATCACGTGGCCCGCGCCGACGGAGACATCGTGGTTGCCGAGGCAGGCGAAGCGCTGCGGCGCCTTGAGCTCCGACAGAACCTCTGCAGCCACGCCGGCAGCTCGCCAGGCGACGGAGTCCGATGCAGGACCGCGGCTGACGAAGTCGCCGGTAATGAGGACAAGATCGGGGTTGAGCTGGTTGATGGTGGCAACGGCGCGCTGGAGGAACCAGGGCTCGGTGTACTCCTCAAGGTGGATGTCCGAGAGCTGGACGACGCGGAACCCGAGGAACTGGTCGGGAAGATTGCGGAGCGTCAGGGTCCGGTGCGTCACCTCGATCTCATGCCGCGCGTGCGTACCGGCGTACGCCGCCAGCGAGAGCCCGGCAGCGGACGCCCCGACGAGGAAGCTACGGCGCGTGAGAGTGCGCACGTCAGGGTGATGAGCTCGCAGAGATTGCACGGGCATATTCAATGATACCGATGATTGGACGGTGGAGACGACAGAACAGGGGCGTGGCCCGGTAGAATCAGTTAGATGCAGCATCGACGAAGACGGCAGACAGCTTTGGCGGCGGCGAAGAGTGCAGGAGCAGATGCGCTGCTGGTGACGCATCTGCCGGATGTGCGCTGGCTGAGCGGCTTCACCGGCTCAAGCGCGGCGGTGGCCCTCACCGGCAGCGGAGCGGCGCTATTCACCGACGGCCGCTATACCACCCAGGCGAAGGCCGAGGTGGCGGGTTTGCGGGTGGTGATCGGCAAGGGCTCGCCGGGAGCGCAGGCAGCCGCGTGGCTGGCGGAGCGCCGCGCGAAACGCTGCGGCTTCGACGCGGTGAACACCACCGTCGCAGCGCTGGGGGCGATGCGCAAGGCGCTGCCGGCGCGAGACCGAAGGAGCTTCTTCGTCGCAACCCAGGTTTTGGTGGCGCGTCTGCGGGAGCGCAAGGACGCGGACGAGATTCGGAAGATGCGGCGCGCTGCCGCGCTGGCGTGCAAGCTGTTCGAGGGTGTGCTGACCAACCTGAGCGCAGGCGAGACGGAGAGCGAGATCGCATTGGTGATGGAGCTCGAGGCGCGCCGCGCAGGCGCGGAAGGCATGAGCTTTGAGACGATCGTCGCCAGCGGAAAACGCAGCGCCCTTCCCCACGGGCGGGCGAGCGCGGCGAAGCTGCCGCATCGCGGATTCGTGACGCTGGACTTTGGCGTGGTGCTGGATGGGTACTGCTCGGACATGACGAGGACCGTGCACCTGGGCAAGTCCACCGTGCGCGAGTGGGACGTGTATCATTCGGTGCTGGAAGCGCAGCAGGCCGGGGTGTCGGCGGTGGTTGCCGGCGCGCGGTGCGGTGATGTCGACGAAGCTGCGCGGACGGTGCTGAAGAAAGCGAAGTTGGACCGGTGGTTCACTCATTCAACCGGGCACGGAGTGGGGCTCGAGATACACGAGGGGCCGCGGCTTGCAGCGCAGCAGGAGCAGGTGCTCGAACCGGGAATGGTGATTACGATTGAACCGGGAGTCTACTTGCCGGGAGAGTTTGGAGTTCGCATCGAAGATATGGTGCTGGTGACCGAGAAGGGTCACGAGGTGCTGACGAAGGCGAGTCCGAAGGCTTGGATGGAGTTATAGCAAGTCAGTGAGTTAGCAAGTCAGGGATGTAGCGAGTTAGGAGTAAGTTGATGGCGGCAGACGATCTGCAGCAGCTCAGAGAGCTGGTTGAGTTTTTGAAGGCGAATGGCATCGCCGAGTTCGATATGGAGCGCACGGACCTGAAGGTTCGGCTGAAGTTTGCCGGCCTG
>DASYBN010000086.1:0-1870 GCA_036500785.1 Acidobacteriaceae bacterium | reverse complement strand
CGAGGTGGCCGGGTACGGCGTCGACCTGCTTGACGAGGGTGGGGGTGACGACGTCGTCGATCCAGCGTGCGGTGGGGGCGTAGACGTTGGGACCGTCGTCGATGGTGAAGGTGACGTCGTACTGGAAGTCGGCGCCGTCGGTGACGTGATCGTCGACGAAGAAGTCGGGCAGCCAGCGATGAAACATCGCCATGAAGGCGCGCGTCTCCGGTGCATCGGCCTTCATGTAATCGCGGTTCAGGTTGATGTTGGTGCCGTTGCCCCGCCAGCCCATCTCCTCGGGGCCGTTCTGGTTAATGCGGTTGTAGGGGGAGCGCCGCTCGTGGCCATCAGCGTTGTACATGGGGATGAAGACAAAGACAGCGCGATCGAGCAGCGCCGCGTCCTTGCCGGTGATGACCATGTCGCGCAGCAGAGCGAGGCAGCTATCCTTGCCATCCATCTCGCCGGCGTGAATCGCATTCTGCACCAGCACGATGGGGCGCTTCGCTGCGTGGAGTTTGTCCGGATCGAAGACACCGTCCTTCGAGGCGATCACGATGTCGAGCTCGCGGCCTTCGCCGCTCTTGCCGAAGGGCTCGATGCGCACCTGCTGCGGCTTCGCCGCTGCGACGCGGCGCAGGTAGGCCATGGTCGTGGCGTAGTCGGGCGTGGTGCGGTAGTCGGATTGCTCGGCGGGAGTGGCCCAGTCGCTCGGTTGCGATGTGCTTTGGGCGAAGATAGCAGAGGTCAGCAGAAAGAGAAGAGCCAGGAGCGGCACGCGCATGGCTTAGGGTAGCAAGTGAGCGGCCCAGCATCGATTTTCCTGTGGCCGTGCACGCGCTTGCCCCTATACTGAAGCGCCCCCAATCATCTTTCTCTTAAGCAGGTGCTTCCGATCATGCTGAAGGAACTCGTCGTGTCTTTGGCCGTGCTGTTTTGTGCAACTGCCGCTGATGCTCAGGTATATGCAACGCTCGTGTTGGTGAACGGGCACGTCTGGACGGAAAATCCTGCGCAGCCGGAGGCCGAAGCGGTCGCAGTTTATGGCAATCGCATCCTGCGCGTCGGCACATCGGAGGAGGTGCGGCGGCTTGCGGGCCCTCCCACTCGCGTGATCGACCTGCATGGACGCCGGGTCGTTCCGGGCTTCAACGATGCGCATGTTCATTTCGTAATAGGTGGGCAGGTATTGGCAAATGTGCAACTTCTCGATGCCGCCTCGCAAGCGGAGTTCCGCGAGCGCATTGCCCGCTTTGTGCAGTCGCAGCCGCCAGGCGCGTGGATCCTCTCCGGTATATGGGATCACGAGCGCTGGACGCCCGCCGTGCTCCCCACCCATCAGCTGATCGATGACGTGACGCCAAAGAATCCGGTCTTCATCATGCGCCTCGATGGCCATATGGGTCTGGCGAATGCGCTTGCGATGAAGCTCGCCGGAGTCGATCGCAACACGAAGGATGTGCCCGGCGGCGTGATCGTGCGCGATGCTGACGGCAATCCCACCGGCATATTCAAAGATGCGGCCATGACGCTGATCCACCGCGTGATTCCGCCGCTTTCGGTTGAGCAGACCGAGACCGCGATCCTTGCCGCGCAGCAGGAAGCTGCACGCAACGGTGTCACCAGCGTGCAGGAGATGGCCGATGATCAGGACGACACTTCAGGTCCGGAGCATCTGCGCGCGCTGCAGGCTCTGGAGCGCGAAGGCCAGCTGAAGGTCCGCATCTCCGTGAACCTGAGGCTGTTCGATTGGAAGAATCTCGCGGGCAGCGGCATGCAGGCTGGATTCAGCGACGGCCTCATTCAGGTGGGCGGGCTGAAGGCGTTTGCCGACGGCGGACTCGGTGCGTCGACCGCATGGCTCTTCGCCCCTTACAACGATGCGCCC
>DASYBN010000085.1:0-3008 GCA_036500785.1 Acidobacteriaceae bacterium | reverse complement strand
CCTCCGGAACTGCTGCCGCCGCGGCAGCCGCCGCCGTCATCCTCAAAAAGCTTCGCCGCTCCATCCGCTCACCTCAATTCGCGCGAAATACGTAGAACGACAGTATCTCCCGTCCGTCCGACCCTGATTGCATTTCTGCATTGCCGCAGCTTTTCTGACCCGCAAGCCACTGATTCCAAGGGCAACAGGGGAAGGTGGCGGGTGCATACTGTTCAGCATGGATCTCGACGCCATCCAGACCGCCCTCCGCGATCAGCATCTCGACGGCTGGCTCTTCTACGACCACCACCACCGCGACCCGATAGCCTACCGCATCCTCTCGCTCGACCCCCAGATGTTCGTTTCGCGCCGCTGGTTCTACTTCGTCCCCGCGCACGGCGAGCCCCGCAAGCTCGTCCACCGCATTGAGTCCGGCAGGCTCGATACGCTGCCCGGCGCCGCCCGCCAGTACTCCTCGTGGCAGGAGCTCGAACAAAGTCTCGCGGAGATCCTCGACGGCGCGACGAAGATTGCTATGCAATACTCGCCGCGCAACGCGATCATGTACGTCTCGATGGTCGATGCCGGAACGGTCGAGCTGGTGCGCTCGCTTGGCAAGGACGTGGTCAGCTCCGCCAATCTCGTGAGCCTCTTCGAGGCCGTCCTCACCGAGGAACAAATTGCCACGCATTATGCCGCGCAGGAACGGCTCGATCGCGTCCTCGCCGCCGGCTGGAAGTTCATTGGCGATCGCACGCGCGACCAGAATTGGACCAACGAGTTCGAGGTCGTCAGCTTCCTCCGCCGCGGCATGGAGCGCGAGGGTCTGTGGACCGATCACGGCCCCAACGTCTCGGCCGGCGCCAACTCGGCAGACTCCCACTACGAGCCCACCGAGACACGCTCCGCGCCCATCTTCCACGGCGAGTTCATCCTCATCGATATCTGGGCCAAGCTCGCGGAGCCGCACGACCACACCCGCGGCCGCGCCGACGCGATCTGGTACGACATCACATGGACCGGCGTCGTCGGCCGCGAGCCGACCGATCGCGAGCGCCACATCTTCTCCACCGTCCGGGACGCGCGCGACGCCGCGATCGCCACTGTCGAGAAGGCCTATGCTGCCAACCAGCTCATCGCCGGCTGGCAGGCCGACGATGCTGCGCGCAACGTCATCCGCAGCGCCGGGTTCGACGAGTTCTTCACCCACCGAACCGGACACAACATTGCCGCCGAGCTGCACGGCAACGGGGCCCACCTCGACAACCTGGAGACGCACGACGAGCGGCTGCTGCTGCCTAACACCTGCTTCTCCGTCGAGCCAGGCATCTACTTTCCCGGCGAGTTCGGCATTCGCAGTGAAGTGAATATGCTCACGCGCAGCGCCGCCGGCTCGGAGGCAGCCAAAGCTGTCGTCACCGGCCCGCGGCAGACCGAACTCCTGCGCATCTGAGGCGGCAACAGCGCCGCTACTCGCGCTGATACAATCGAGTCGAATGGCCGCAGACGCACAGCAGATTGCCCAGCGTATTCCCGGAGAGAAATCGAGCCTTCCCGCCATGGTGCTGATCGCCGGCTGGCTCATCCCTGGTCTCGGTCACCTGATCCTCGGCAAATGGATTCGCGCCGTGCTGCTGTTTCTCTCGATTCTGGGCATGTTCGCCGTCGGACTTGCGTTGCAGGGGAAGGTCTACTCACCCTCGACCGGCGACATTCTCGACATCCTGGGCTTCGCCGGTCAGCTTGGCCTCGGCCTATTCTGCGGCATCGCACACTGGCTTGGCTGGGGCGCGAGCTCCGCCGTGAACACGCTCGCCGACTACGGGACGAAGTTCCTCGTCGTGGGCGGTTTGCTGAACTACATTGCCGCGGTCGACGCGCACTCGCTTGCCAACGGACGGAAGGCCTCGTAATGACGCTCAGCCACTTCAGCGCCGTGCTTCTGTTCTCGCTGTTTACGTCGGTGGTCTTCGGCATCACGCAGCGCGCGGAGCCGAGGATGATGATTCGCTTTGGCGCCTACTGCTTCGGGCTCTTCGTCGGCGCAGTGATCCTTGCAAGCTGGGTCATGTACGCGATCAAGCACTAACTCCAGGTACTTGCTGCTCCCACTCACTGCTGCGGTGTCGTTGTCTGCGGCGTCGCCGGAGTCGTGCTGCTTGATCCGTTCTGCGAGTTCGACTGCCCCGTAACTGCGTTCGATCCGAAGCTCGAGGCCGACGTTGAGTTCACGCCCCCGCCAGCGCCGCCGCCCAGGATATTTGCCTGCTGATAGAGCAGCTCGATCTTCGGATCGTAGATGAACTCCCACGTCTCGTAGGTCGTCTGCGCGTTCGGATTCAGGATGCTGTCACCTGTCTTCGCCGTTCCGACGCCCATGATCTGGCCGACTCCACCTGAGGAGCTCGAGCTTGAGCTCGTCGAACCCGAGCTTGTTGTCGAACCAGTTGTCGATCCGCCGATCGTCGCACCGGCAAACCCGGCCGAAAGCGCGTTGGTGGCCCCGACAGTGCTGCTGCCAGTGGTCGAAGTCGAGGAACCTGTCGTGCTCGAAGACGTACCGCCGAAGCCTGTACCGAGCGTCGACGCGGATCCGAGGCTCGATCCGCCGCCTGTTGTGTTCAACCCACCGAGCGGCTGGCCGAAGAAGCCCTTCACCGTCGTCTTGTTCTCGCCGACGTGGATGATGCGCCAGTCAGCCTTGCCGGTCAGCGGGTCAACATACTGCTTTCGCAGGAACCGCACGTTGTTGGAGTTCTCGAGCGCATCCATCGACGGCGGATAGGTCTTGAACTTGCGATAGTAAAGCCGGATCGCGCGCACATACTGCTCGGCGCGGTGTTCGCTCTCGACCTCTTTCTCGCGCTGCAGATCCTTCGCGATCACAGGTGCCGCAACGGCGAGCGCGATGAGCAGGAGCGCCGCCAGCAGGACGACGAAGACCAGCATGAAGCCCGCTTCCGTGCTGGCCCCACGTTGCAGATCGAGATTCGGACGAGCGTTCATAACTACTGCATCAGCCGCGGGAG
>DASYBN010000084.1:0-2251 GCA_036500785.1 Acidobacteriaceae bacterium | reverse complement strand
GGTTTGGAATCCGCGGCTGACTTCGAGCCCGCAACTACCTGGCTGCAATCCCATGGACGTGATTCCGGAGCCGAAGCACGAGATGTCGGAAATCGGTTTTCCCACATCCTTAACCAAGCAGACGCCCGAGGAAGAGATCGCGTTCGCCCCGGCGGCGAAGCTCGGGGAATGGCTGAGCACGCGCCAGATTACCTCGGAGCGGCTGACGAGGATTTATCTCGAACGACTGAAGCGATTCAATCGGACCCTGAATTGCGTGATTACGCTGTGCGAGGAGCATGCGACGGAGCAGGCTCGCGCTGCGGACAAGGAAATTTCTGCGGGCAAATACCGCGGCCCGCTGCATGGCATTCCATGGGGAGCGAAGGATATGCTTGACACCGCGGGTATTCGAACCACGTGGGGAGCGGAGTTCTATCGAGATCGTGTGCCTGAAAAGGACGCGGCGGTCACGGCGAAGCTGAACGAGGCGGGCGCGGTTCTCGTTGCGAAACTGAGCCTCGGTGCGCTCGCGTTGAATGATGTGTGGTTCGGTGGGCAGACGAAGAATCCGTGGCTGCTCGAAGAGGGAGCGTCGGGGTCGAGTGCAGGACCGGGTGCGGCGGTTGCCGCGGGACTGGTCGGGTTTGCGATTGGCAGCGAGACGCAGGGCTCGATCATCTCGCCCAGCATGCGCTGCGGCGTGACGGGACTGCGGCCGACGTTTGGTCGCGTGCCGCGCACGGGAGCGATGACGCTGAGCTGGACGTGCGACAAACTCGGGGCGATGGCGCGCAGTGTCGAAGACACTCGGCTGGTACTCGATGCGATCTCGGGGTATGACGCGAGCGACACCGGGAGCGTGCCCTCGCAGCCGGTCGGCGCGGGCAAGGATGTGAGTGGCTTGCGCGTGGGCTACATCGAGAGCTGGATGCGCGAATCGCCAGCGACGGATGTAGACCGGCACGCACTTGAAGTTGTGAAGCAGCTTGGAATGAACGCGGTGCCCGTGACGCTCCCGAACTGGGCGTATGACTCGCTGAACATTATCCTGTTCGCCGAGTCAGCGGCGGCATTCGAGAAAATTACGCTCGATGGCGAAGTGGATCAACTGAAGATGCAGACTCCGGATGCGTGGCCGAATACGTTTCGCCAGTCGCGCTTCCTAAGCGCGGTAGATTTTGTGCAGGCGGACCGGTTGCGGAGGAAGGTTGCCGTCGAGATTGCACGCGTAATGAGCGCGGTGGACCTACTGCTGGTTCCTTCGTTGCGTGACGAGCAGTTGGTGATCTTCAACTTCACGGGACACCCCTCGCTGACACTGCGCGCGGGATTTGTGGAGGTGAGCGAAGCGCGCAGCGACTGGGCGCCCAATCCACAGCATCCGCTGCCGAAGTTCTCGCCTCCCCGTCGAGTGCCGTATGGCGTCACCCTGATCGGACGGCTCTTTGAAGAGGGGACCTTGTGCTCCGTGGGCACGGCACTCGAAGGCGTCCTCAACGTCGTACAGGAGCGACCCACCGGCTTCTGACAAGAGGGAACATTCGCGCGACGAGAGCACATGAACAGCAGATGAGAATGCGGCGATGTGACCGGTAGTCTTAAGTAGAGCGAGTTACTGGCCGACGGGAAAGAAATTGATGGTGAGATCGACGAGATGTGTTTGCGAGTCGGCTGCGGCCTGAAAGCTGGCGGTGTAGCCGGCGAGACTGCGCAGGGCCGTGTTGTTGGTCAGGAAGCTCGCGGTATAGAGCGGATCGTACGCAGCGCCAGGCTTGAGCAGCCAGCCGAAATCGAAATCCTTCTGTGCCGCGGCTGAGAGATGCAGTGGTGTAACGGATTTCAGGTGGTAGATCTCGCCAGGGATTACCTGCAGTGTGTAACGGACGGTGTGGGTCGCGGAGTCGGTCTGCGGATGTGCGTCGATGTACGCGTCGAGATAGCCGAGGTGCAGATACGCACTCAGGATCGCCTGCTCGGTCACGAGAAGGGATCGCTGGGACGCGAGATCACCGGCGTGCAGCTTGGCGTCCCGGGCGAACGCATCCTGCGTGTAGATGGGGGTAGGTTGCCACGCGACGGAGGCGACGTGAAACGCCTCCCCGGAAACGACGGTAGCGGTGTAACGGACGGCGTAGCCGGACGTGGCTGGATCGACGCTGGTGGTAACGGCCGTGAGTTGCGCATCCACGTAGCCGGCGTCGCGGAGCAGCATCAGGAGTTGATCTGCAGTGGCGCGGTCGTCGTAGGGAAAACCGACGAGGTGTCGCAC